>CAIJPI010000326.1 GCA_903822525.1 uncultured Bacteroidales bacterium
GCTGTGAGTAATTTTTATAAAGCCTTGATTTTTTGTTACTTTTTGATCAAGCAAAAAGTAAGAAAAATAAAAATGAAAGATAAAGGCAAATAAAAATACAATGTAATTCAAACTGTGCTTTGAAGAAAAAAATCTATGTATTTATTCCTTTTATGCTTTTACAGACCCCACCCGAAAACTCAATAAAAATAATTTAGGTGGTGAATATTGATAGCACATCAAAATAATATGTAGCCCTATTTAGGGGGAATATGGAAAATCAATTGTGAATCGTGATTAGCGGTTAATATAAGTGTGATTAGTGCAGTGTGCATAGTGCTTAGTGCTCAGAGCAGAGTGCTCAGTGCTAAGTGTGAAAAAAACTTTCAGGTATCAAAACTATGTATTGCAAAAATATGGAGAGAAGTCGAAATGCACCATTCAACACTAATTTGGATATTGAGATAATTCTGTTCGCTTTGACTCTCCTTCAGCAAGCTCAGGGCAGGCTTCTCAGCCTGACAGAAAACTAAGCATTCAGCCCGGTAGATAACTTTGATTTTGAAAATAAGGCAGATGCTTAGATTTCTCAGTATTTCTCCTTTAATTGCTAGCAATAACCCCGGCAGACAAATAATAATTTTGAAAATGTTAACTTTATAGTTAACTTTGCTGCATGGAATTTGTAGAAAGAAAAATCATATTGTTCAACGCATTTCAGAAGAAAACGCAGAAAACTCCGCAAAAAGAAATCGATAAAGCTCTCAAATTAAAACGAGAGTATTTTGAACTAAAAAAAACTCAAGGAAATGAAAAAAGAAGCAATAAGAAACGCTAAAACATTTGAAGAACTTTTGGACAACAAATATGGTAAAGCAGGGACTTCCTTACGAGACGAGTATGAAAGCAAAGCTAACTATTTTGTTATTTCCGAAATGCTGAAAGAAGCCAGAAAGGATGCGCATATCACACAAGAGCAGTTAGCTGACAAAATCGGAACAAAAAAGAGCTACATTTCCAGACTTGAAAACGGGAAAGTCGACATTCAATTATCGACCCTTTTCAAAATATTTGAAATCGGACTAGGTAGAAAGATTCTATTGACAATCGTTTAGTACAAATGGCTGGCTTTAAAACATAACTGACACTGAAGTAAATCGGGATCATGGCCTGCAAATCATTTTTTTTGGTTGACAGGTAGGTGCCATGCAACCAGGCGGAGCGATCTTACTAACGAAAAGAGTAATCTGCCGCTTATCATAGCCTTTACCTGTAGATTTTCAATACGATTCCGTATTGATCTCAGGAAGGGAATTTTTCATGTTTTCGGCTGCTCTTTCAACCTGTAACAGGAATGTTTCCAATCGCGATTCGATAATCTGAGGAAATCCCATTCCGTCACATTCGATGGTTAGAAATGGGATATCTGTCTGTTTATTCAGATGCGCAGGGATTTTGTACTCCGATCCCAGGCTTTTCTTTACAGCCTGCTTGCTTCCGAGGTTCATATCGGGGTCGGTTACAGCTTCCCCGATACGGGTCTGCAGGCATCCAAAGGGTCCAATGTTGATAATTCCGCAGTATTTCTCATATCCTTCTGCCAGGGCGGTACCCAAAGTTAGCGCAGGCTCACCGGTGGATTCGAGTGGCAAAACATGCAGGCTGTGTTTTATCACATTTACAATATTGGTTTTGTGAACCTCGCAATAACCGGTCTGCGCCAGGATTTTCTGAATCCTTGCTTCAACCAGGGTGATATACTGCTCGCGTATAAGCCTGTTTATAATATCTCCGGGCGAAAAATCCGGACGGTCAACGCCTTTACGCCAGGCATAATCGAGGTATTTTACCCATTCGGAAATATAAGCATCTTTCAGCACGAATCCATGTTTCCCGAAATAGTGGTTCAGCCATTTGTGCGCAAACTGGTTATGCCTGATGAAAATTTCACCGGTAAGGGCAATATACCGTGACCCGCTTACCGGAATGCGGCAGGGGACATGCTCCCGGATAAACAGGCTGAATTGTTTCAGCTCAGCAAACAGGTTCTTGTAATCGGTGCTGAAAACATGCACCAGCCGGTGAAACTGCGTGTAGAAAATCTGAAGCCCTTTTTCGGGATCCACTGCATTCGACAGTATTCCCGAACGCACGTCTTCGAGCACATCATTCAGAATAATGGCTTCCATCGATCGTTTCAGGAATCCTTTCGATAGTCCGAGATACCCTTCCTGGCTGATCAGCGTAAACATGGCAACATCTTTAATTTTTTCGGTTTTAATAAGGTTTGATAAGAATACCGGGTACTGTGCCACGCGGCAGGCACTGGTGCCGCCTATATTAAAGAAAGCTGATTTTTTGGTACCATGGCCGTTATTGGTAACATATCTCATCAGGGTGCCGGCAAGCAGTATCAGCGGCAGGCATTCTTTTCCCGAAGTATATTTAAGTCCTGTTGATACAATTTCCGAATCCATTTCGGGCATGGCCACGGCATGGTAGCCAAGGCTGCTCAGGCTGGCAGCAAACAAGGCTGCGGCCAGATCGCCAAAACAAGGTATAACCAGCTGAACTTCCGGATCTTTTAGGTTGAATTTTTTGCCTTCCGAATCTATAAAAAAGGAATTTCTTCCTTCGGTTATAATCTCGGATGGCTTAAAATGGCCGTTCCCCGATACAGCCCTTAGGTTTGAGGATTTACGGTAATTCCGAATTACATCCAGAAAAGCATCGATGCGGGTATTTACGCCGGCATCGGCTGTGTGCTGGTCGAGCTCAAGGGTGAGCGAAGGTTTATCTCCCATAATGCTCCTGAAAAGTGGAACAAGAATGGAATCGGGTCCGCAGGAGTAGTTTGTGATATAAACGGCAAAAAGCCGTGGATGTTTCTGAATGGTTTTAGCCGCACGCAAAATTCTTTTTCCGGCTTCCCACGACTGGTAACTGCTGATATCTTCGCTGATGCTGTTGAGTATGTCGTAAGGGATAACCTGCAACCCAAGAGATGCAAATTTCTGGGGGATACCTTTGTTGGCTATACCGGAGAAAGCATTGTAATCCCTGCCGACCAGCACAATGGCAATTCTATCCGGATCAGTTTCAAGTTCAGCAAGGAAATCATCACCCATTTTTAGCAGGTCGCTGTCGGCTGCTTCCTGCTGCCTGACAGCGTAAGCGAAAGCAGCAGCAATTCTCTTTCTGTCGGGAATACCCAGGTCTTTGCCGATTTCAATAAAAGTGTGTTTTGCCGAAAGATATCCTTTTGCAAAGTTCAGGTAGGGGTGGAGTAGTTTTTTCTCAAGTCCTTTGTCCTTAAATGCCTGGCTCAGGTAATTCGCTTCCTTGCTTATAAACACGCAGGTGGCATTCGAGTCCTTCTGATGATGCTCGCAGCCGGGTACAAGCATTTCGTAGAGTTCAGGGATAAAAATGTAATCAGGATTTTTCAGCATCAGGTTGTATAATAAGCCATGAGCCAGTTCCACAGGATAACAAAACGATGAATGCTGATTTTCGAAGCCGTTTTTATCCACATCATCCGGCAGCAAAACCCTGAAGCCTAAATAGGTGAAAAATGCCTGGTATAAAGGGAATAGGCGATTAACCGTAAATGTCAGATTTAATCCAATGGTTTTGGCATGCTCCGGAGCTTGGAATAAATCAGACGGAATAAACATACGGTTCATTCGCCGGGTGACGTAATCATTCTTCTGCCAGTTTTCTTCGGTATGCGTTACTTTATCATAGTATTTGTTGCAGGCTCCTCCAAAAGAAAATTTCTTGCCGGCAATTTCGAAAGTGCTGATTTCACATTTCCTGTCGCAGCCATTGAGCTTATCCTTGCAGATAAAGGATTTACCCGAAGTAAATTCTTTTTCAATAAGTTCATCCAGGCTGAAATGGCACTTCGCCAGCGATCCGCTTTCAATTTCCTCCTTTATTTTCAATGCCGTTCCGAAAGCTCCCATAAGCCCGGGGTTGGGCGGAACTACTATTTCGCGGCCTGTAATGGCGGCCATAGCAATTGGGATAGCCTTATTGTAGCAAACTCCGCCCTGCATAAATATTTTCTTCCCCACAGGCCGTTTGCCTTTTACACGGTTCACATAGTTCATGCAGATGGAATATACCAGTCCTGCAAGGATGTCGTCGCGTGAAAAATTTTCCTGCAATGCCGATTTAATATCCGAGCCTATCAATGCTGCGCACTGATCCCTGAAATTTAGCGGATGTTCTGATCGCATGGCACCCGATTCAATTTCTTCAAGTTTAATTTTCAGTGACTCGAAAGCAGCTTCTTCTATAAAAGATCCTGTTCCTGCCGAGCAGGCCTCGTTCATAGCATAATCGGCCGGAACTTTGTTGTTGATATAGGTGTATTTGGCATCCTGCCCGCCTATTTCAAAAATAGTATCCACTTCCGGGTCGAAAAAAACTGCAGCGCGGGCATGTGCCGAAATTTCATTAATAATGCCCCTGCTGCCGGCATGCAATGCTGTAAGGTGCCTGCCTGATCCTGTAACTCCCAGTCCGGTGATTTTAATGTTTCCGTTCACCTGTAAGCGGAGTGAAGCGTAAACCTGTTTCGAAGCTTTTATTGGGTTTCCGAGTGTGTAAATATATTCGGAAGCAATAATCCTGCAGTCGCGGCTGCGGATGATAACGCCTTTAGTGGTAGTGGATCCCACATCGATTCCAAGTATGCATTCTTCTCCCGAATGCTCAGCCGGTTTTTCTTTCTCATTGAAATGTACCATGTTGACAAATTCGCTGAGTGGCTTGTGAAACGAAAACAGGCTTTCGCCTTCTGCAATGATCGCATCAGAAGGCTGATATACAGAGGTTTCGTTGTATAGACCATATAATGCTGCTCCAAGGGCTTCAAAATAAGGAGCTTCAGCTGGAATGCAAATGCCGGGATGTTTTTGTTTCAGAAAGGCAACAACGGCCTTGTTCAGCGCTACGCCACCCACTACCAGGTACCTGTCGTCAGGAACTTTGCGGAGCAGTTCCTCCGCTTTCTCCGCTATCATCAGCGCCAGACCCGATGCTACCTGGTCCTTTGGTATGCCTTTATTCAGTGCATGGGTGCAATCGGACTTGCAGAATACCGAACACCGACCTGAAACTCTGAACGGTGTTGAGTTAAGGGATATATCCACCGCTTCATCTACCGTTAGGTTCATCCTTCCGATTTGCTGAAGGAAAAAATCGCCGGTACCCGATGCACATTGATTTTTGGAAATAAGTTTCCTTATCCTGCCATTTTTATCCAGGGCATATACCACAAATGTTTCGGCCCCCAGGCTTGCAACTGCCGAAAATTCCATTCCCCTGTCCATTAGCAGGCTGATGGCATATTCGGTGGCTTCAGGCTCCGAAATACTGCTTAGCTGCACCAGGCTCCTGAATTTGCGGCCGGTAACAACCACAGGGATTCCTTCAGCAGCCAGTTGCTTCAGGTTATCCATGAAAACAGCCTTAGGGTTTCCCTGATGATTGATGGATTTGTACTCTTCGACCTGAATGGTATTCTGATCGTTTACATAAAGTTTTACAAACGAAACGGTAGAGGCACCCAGGCACACACCAAGTGCCTGATGGTTTTTGAGGATTTTGTGTCGTTTATTTAAGAGTTCCGGGTTTGTTTCGCTGCCTTTAATCTGGATAATCGGATTTCCGGATAGCATCTTCTCGTAAATTTGCAGGTTAGAAACTTCATTTCAAACTGGGGTATATAAATTCTATAATAAGAAAAGCATTTGATTCATTACAAAGATATACTTCAAATCATCGATTTGAAAAATTTTAATGATATTTTTATACAATTATCTTATTTGCATCGGGAGAAATCTGAATTCATTAAGGCTAAATTGAAGATTTTTAGGAATTTTTTGAAGCCTGATAAGCTGAATAATCAGTTTAAATAGTTTATTTTAGGATGATTTAACGTGGATATACCCGAAAATTAAAAATAATAAATATTTTTTTTACTTTATAAGTGCATCAATCTGAAGGCAATACGTTGAATTATATTGCTTGCTATTTTACATTAACAAAAAATGCATATAATTGAATATCAGGGTAATGAAAAATTATCTGCGCTAACACGGTTGAATTATTTAGTTGTTTATTTTCAGACTGTTATACTTTGTTTTGAAAAATAAATTAAATTATTTTCAAATTTTTTAAGAGATTTTGTATTTGTATGATAATAAAGTTTAAATTTGCCCAAAATCAATATTAAATTAAAAACATCATGAGTAAAGGAACAGTAAAATTTTTCAATGATTCCAAAGGATTTGGATTTATCAAAGATGACGCATCGGACAAAGAATATTTTGTTCACGTAACAGGATTGATCGACGAGATCAGAGAAAATGACCAGGTATCTTTTGACCTTCAGGAAGGTAAAAAAGGATTAAATGCAGTAAATGTTAAAGTAATTTAATATATATACAGAAGATTCTTTAAAGCTCTGCTTCGTGCAGAGCTTTTTTTTTGCCCTGAAAATGACTTTTTATTTGAAATCAGCCTATTTTTTATCAGAGACTGATTTAGCGAGTTCCATTATTTTCTTTCGCTAAAAGGATATATTCTTTTAAATTGATTATATTTGTTATACAATACTATTTTACTCAGGATATAAATCCTTTCTGTTGAAACCTTAATCAATAAAGCTTCAAACAGCGCTCCATCACTCTGCTTCTGAATTACCTCCACGGCAAATACCTGTCAATTCGCTCAATATCTCCATTGCTGTCGATTACAAGCGTTATTCCTATTCTGGCATGATACGGGCAAAAATATATATTACAGTCCTGTGGCTTTCGCTTCATTATTCAGCAATTCTGAATGCACAGCCGGCAGTGGAATCAGGTATTTTTTGTCATGAATTTTGTGATGCCGATTCAGTACTTTTTTCTCAGAAAAATGTAACACCTGAATCCGGTTTTGGCATTTCAGGTATCAAAGCCAATATTAAAGGGTCCTGCCTGGACTATTTTCCCGGGATAAAGGATGATTTACTTGCTTCGCTGGCTTATTTCCCGGAGTTAACTCATATCCGTATTAAGGTTACCTATAAATCAATCCATCAGACTATGAATTCCAGGCCTTCGCCTTGGAATGTTTTTCGTAAAAAAGCCAGACGGCAGTATTCAGTAATCATTAATAATAATGAGGGGAAACATAAAGGGCTGTCGTTCGGGGAACTTTCGTCCAATATCAAAACCGGATGGTTCGGACATGAACTGGCACATATTTGTGACTATGAAAAGATGAATTCGTTCGAAACATTCTGGTTTGCGTTCAGGTATGTATTATCTAAAAAATTTGTCAGGAAGGTTGAGCGAAATACGGACATTGAAACGATTAAACATGGCCTGGCCTATCCTTTGTATGATGGCCTGGCATACTTGCTTAATAACAGTGAAACAGATTCCGGATACAGAGAATATTCAATTTTCAATGGTTTATCACTCAGTGAAATTAAATGTTTCTGGTGTAAATACAGGTTAGAGCTGAAACGAAATTCCGATCAAAGTGCAGGTCGGAAAACACACGAATGATTTTTTTCATCGTACGATTTTTACACCGCCGTCATATTACATGCCCAGGCTGTAGGTCAGTTGTTTTAATTCAATTTCAGCCACTTTTGCTGAAAAAAGCATATTTACAAGCAGATAACCTGCATTCTCAAAACTGAACTGGGCAGCTTTAACCTCCAGAATGGTAGCCTGGCTAACATTAAATTTCTGTAGAACCACATCAAGCAGTTTCCGTGTCATGTCGAAATTAATGCGCTGTGAATCAATTTGCTGAAGTGTTGTACTATAGGATCGGTAAACTTTTGTTGCCTGGGTGGTAAGCGAATTGTTTAAGCTTTCTTTTTCAAGGTTGGAGTTGTCGACCCTGATTTTTGCTATGTCAGCCTGCGTTTTATAAATATTACCGTTAAATAGTGGGACCTGCATGTTTATTCCTGCGGTGGGCCCATAATTCCGGTTCATCGAAATGCTGCCTTTATTTAAGTTCGACTGGTAAAAATCATACCCTGCATTTAATTTAACCGAAGGATAACGCTGGGCCGATACTTCTTTCACAATTTGCTCGTCGATCCTGATTTGCTGCTCAGCGCCCAGGTACAGCAGGTTCCGGTGCAGGTATGCCGTAATTGAATCCAGCTGCAGGCTTCCATCCACCACAATACTGTCGGCTACTGTAAACTGAATCTGCTTTTTGGCACTAATCAGCAACAGTAGGTCAGATTTCGTCTGCTCAACCGCCAGTTTTTGCAATGCCAGCAACTGTTCGGTTGAATTTACATCCGTTTGCGACTGAAGCATAGCAACAGCATCGGCCATTCCAACATTGTTTTTAAGCGATACAATCTCCAGTTTCTGCCTCGAAATATCCAGCGAATTCTCAATAATACGAAGGTAACTCTGCTGCCTGATAATATCATAATACGTAACCATGACATCAGCCACCGCGTTTTGTATCTGTTGATTGAGCTGTATTTCGCTGAGGTTCTGAAGCCGGTTCAGGCGTTCCTTGGTTGCTGTGACCCTGAAACCGTTAAATAAAACTATTCCTGCCGAAACACCTGCATTTACAGCATTTTCGCCTTTATTGGAAACAGAAGTCCCTGTTCCGTCGCTGAAATTCTGAAATACGGATGATATCGATCCGTTATCACCTGCATTGGCTGTCACTACAGGCAATGCTCCGGCAACGCCGTAGGTATTGCTTTTCCGGGCAATATCAACATTATTTTTTGCAATCTGAATATCAAAATTATTCCTGAGAGCTGTATCTATTGCATTTCGCAGTGTAAACTGCTGCTGTGCCTGGGCTGAAAGGCAAAAGGCAAAACCGAAAAATACCCACATGCCCTTTATGATGATTTTCATTGTTTCTTTCTTTATCGTTATTTTTATAACCAGGTATTTTTCACTCATTATCAGCTCTTTACTTAACAAGTCTGCTACTGAATAAACTCCCTTCTAATATTCCCAATTCAGTACCACCAACTCTCTTCTCTCAACCCTCAGCACTCCGCAATCCCCAATCCCCAATCCCCAATCCCCAATCCGCAATCCCCAATCCGCAATCCGCAATCCCCAATCCCCAATCCGCAATCCGCACTCCGCAATCCCCAATCCGCAATCCCCAATCCCCAATCCGCAATCCGCACTCCCCAATCCACTACCCCGCCTCCTCAATCTCCTCTTTATCAACCTCATGTTTCCCTGAAATATAGGTGTAAACGGCAGGAATTACAAAAAGAGTTAGTACCAGCGAGAACATGATTCCTCCCACAACCACAATACCCAATGGGATGCGGCTGGTTGCAGCCGATCCAAGGCTTAGGGCAATGGGCAGGGCTCCCAGGGAAGTTGCAAGGCTGGTCATTAAAATAGGCCGTAAACGAAGCGTTGCCCCTTCAATAACAGCTTCTATTTTCGATAAGCCGGCTTCTCTTTTTTTGTTGGCAAATTCTACAATCAGAATTCCGTTCTTGGTCACCAGGCCGATTAGCATAATCATCCCGATTTCGGAGAAAATATTCAGGGTTTGCTTGAAAACCCATAAGCTGAGCACAGCACCTGCAATAGCCAGCGGAACAGTTATCATAATAATAAGCGGATCACGGAAGCTTTCGAACTGTGCGGCCAGTACCAGGAAAATAAGCACCAACGCAAGGATAAAAGCAAAAGCTGTATTGGAGGAGCTTTCGGCATAGTCGCGCGATGGTCCGCTGAGTGAAGTCTGGTAACTTTCATCCAGCAACTTATCGGCAATTGCCTGCATGGCTGCCACACCATCGCCAATGGTTTTTCCTTCGGCCAGTGATGCTGATATGGTGGCCGATTTATACCGGTTAAAGTGAAACAAGGATGGGGGATTGGCATTCGGTTCAATACGTGTGACCGAGGCCAGCGAAATATTCTCGCCTTTGTTGTTGCGCACATACAGGTTCGAAATATCAGCAGGAGCCTGTCTGTTTTTTAGCCCGACCTGGCTGATTACCTGGTATTGCTTGCCGTTCATAATAAAATATGCCAGTCGCCTGCCGCTGAAGGCGCTTTGAAGTA
Organism: uncultured Bacteroidales bacterium; assembly: GCA_903822525.1. GTDB lineage: Bacteria > Bacteroidota > Bacteroidia > Bacteroidales > UBA4417 > UBA4417. Next base: position 10,080 of record CAIJPI010000326.1, read on the forward strand.
CGCTGGCTATATCGGTAATGGTAAGCCCGAATTCACGCGCTTTAATCCTGTCGATTGTAATGTCGACTTCCGGCTTATTGAACTTCAGGTTAACATCAACATTCTGGAAAGTCTTATCATCTTTCGCCAGGTCGATGAATTTCGGAATAATGGACTTTAATTTTTCGAAGTCCAGGTTTTGAATAACAAACTGCACCGGCAAAGAGCCCCTCGATCCAAGTCCGACCGAAATGGTTTGTTCTTCGATAGGGAAAATCTTTACATTGTTGAAGCGTCCCATTTTTTTGGCTAATTCCTGCGCTATTTCGCTTTGTGAGCGATGCCGTTCATTGGCCGGAACAAAACCGATACGCCCAAAACCACTGTTTACGCCTGTACTGTTGAACCCTGGTATAGAGATAAATGAAAAATCGGCTTCAGGGATTGAGTCCATAAGGTAGTCAGCCATTTTGTCGCCTGTTTCCATCATGTAGGGATAACTGGCTCCTTCGGGACCTGTAATCTGCAGCCGGATGCTTCCTTTATCCTCAAGAGGTGCAATTTCTTTCTGAAGGTTTTTGCCTACAAAATAAATTGCGAAAAAACATGCAGCCACAATTGCCCAGGCCGTCCAGCGGTATTTGATAAAACGGGTAATCAGATTTTTATAACCGCTTTCCATTCCGGCAAAGAAAGGTTCGGTACTGTTGTAGAAGCGTCCATGCTGAGCCCCTCTGCGGTTGAGAAAAACATTAAGTACAGGGGTTATAGTGAGTGAAACAAATGCCGACACTAACACCGCCACAGCCAGTACAATCCCGAATTCGCGGAATAAACTGCCTACAAATCCCTGGAGGAAAAGTACCGGAAGAAAAACAATGGCTAATGTTATAGAGGTGGA
>CAIJPI010000327.1 GCA_903822525.1 uncultured Bacteroidales bacterium
AACTCAGCTCCTGATGGTAAAATCGTTCGTTCGAACCTCGACGGCTCAGAGCTTGAAGACTGGCTCACCGGGGTTAGCCCACATGCCATGGAGGTTGCCTGGGTTAAACTTTAATACATTGAGAGGCTGTCCCAATGTTGAGATAGCCTCTCTTTTTTACTTTCACGAAAAAAAAGTGATTTAACACACACTTTTACAGCAGAATAAACACAAAACAGTCAAAAATTAGTATATTCGCAATTCAACAAACAACCTTAAATCTTTAACCTTATGAAAAAACTTTTACTTTTTTTAGTAGCTTTCATGCTGCTTTTTGCAGTTGACAGTTATTCTCAGGCATCATTCAGTACCGGTGCAATGGATGTTACTGTAGGTACATACGGTAAAATTCAACTTTTTACTCCGGATGGCATTCAACAACTGTATCGCACAACGATTTTGGTCGGGACTTCCTCAACAGCCGTTTTTGATCATGAAAATGACGCAGAGGTGGTCGACCCAACTGTATTGGTTACTTTTCCATTGTCGAGTAACTTCGAGATCTATGGTGCTTATGATAATGCTTATTCAGGACTACCACCTGCCGTACTGGTAAAAGAGAATGCCTACGGATGGACAAATGCCGCTTACACTATTGTCAAATATTCAATTAAGAATAATGAAACAGCTGCAATAAATGCATCAGTTGGATTGGAAACTATCCCATATCTGAATGAGGAATATGGATACGATACAGTTACCTACAACAGTACAGAAGGGGTTATCCGGTTTCACAGAGGTCTTCAGGAAAATATGGGTATTAAACTCCTTTCATCCTCCTTGTCATCCCTTTATTCTTTTGAATGGTATGATGGATATCAGGTAGATACTGATTTTTGGAATTGGATGAATATGGCCTCCCTGCAACCCCAATATATTTCAGCCACTGTTGACGGACCAGTTTCAATTACTTCGCAGAGTGCTGTTTCAATTGCTCCCGGACAAACTTTTTATGTATTTTATGCATTAGCACTCGGAGCAAATGAACAAACCATGCTGGCTAACATAGCATCAGCGAAACAAAAATATGAGTTACTCACTACTTCAGTTAAAGAAAATCCCCTTGCTGTAAATGATTTCAATAATTACCCAAATCCTTTTAAATCTTCGACAACGATCAGCTATCAGTTGCCTGCTGCCGGATTTGTAAGTCTCAAAGTTTACGATGCTCTTGGAAATGAAAAGGCAACCATCGTAAATTCGAAGCAATCAGGAGGATCCTACACCGTTGATTTTAATGCAAAGGATTTAAGCAGTGGAGTTTATAGCTACAGGCTCAGATTTAATGATCAGGTTATTTCAAATAAAATGTTGCTGGTTAAATAATCAGTTTCCATAAAATTAGTAAGAAAAGACTGCCTGATTGTTGGGGCAGTCTTTTTTTTGCAGAAATTATTCCATGGTTTTGAATCTGAATATACCGCTTGTCAGCTAACCCGATTTTCTTTGTATTTTTGGTAAAATAAATCTATAAAACCTCATCAACTTATGGCCTCGAAATTTAAGATTCCGCATACCTATGTAATTATTTTTTCCATTATTCTGGTTGCTGCTGTTTTCACATGGTTTATCCCCGGTGGTTCATTCGAGCGCGAAAAAATTACTACTTCCGCCGGAAGCAGCGAGGTTATTAAGGCAAATTCCTTTCATTACATCGATAACAACCCACAAACCTGGCAGATTTTTTCAGCTTTTTATAAAGGTTTTGTGCGCTCCCCCAAAATAATCGTGTTTATTCTGATACTGGGTGGTGCTTTCTGGCTGCTCAACGAAAGCAGAGCTATCGATATGGGCGTGTATGCTTTTCTTAAAAAAAGCAATACCCTGAACAGGTATAAAGTGATCAGGTTTCTTGGAGTGAATAACATAATTATCACCGTCGTAATGCTGATGTTTAGTTTTTTCGGGGCCATTTTCGGTATGAGCGAAGAAACTATTGCTTTCGTGATCATTTTTGTACCCATGGCTATTTCCATGGGATACGATTCCATTGTCGGGGTATCCATGTGTTTTGTGGGTGCGGGCATTGGGTTTGCAGGTTGCCTGATGAATCCTTTTACCCTTGGCATCGCCCAGGAAATATCGGGCCTGCAGCTATTTTCAGGGCTCGAATACCGGTTTCTCATCTGGATGATTATTAATATTGTTGGTATAGGATATATTTTATGGTATGCAGCCCGGGTTAAGAAAAACCCGACCAAATCGGTGGTATACAACGAAGACAGCTACTGGCGCGAGCATCATGCAAAAGCTGACCTTCAGGTATCGGAAAAATCGCTGACTTCAACCTGGATGGCCTATTTTAGTGTGCTGGCGGTTATAATAGTAACGGCATTTGTTTGGCCACAAAATCCTATTAAACTCGGTGCAAGCGCATTCGTTTTACCGGTTCTGCCTGTTGTTGCAGTCTTATTCGCAATTACAGGGTATATAGCTGTGAAAAAATCAGTACAGGCATTCGTGTTGAATATACTCATCTTTACCATACTGTTCCTGGTGATTGGTGTAACAGGGTTCGAATGGGGGTTGCTTGAACTTGCCGCTCTTTTCTTTGGAATGGCGATTGCTGCAGGAATGGCTATGGGAAAGGATGCAAATGAAATTACACGCTCGTTTGTTGCCGGCGCAAAAGATATTATGTCGGCGGCACTGGTGGTGGGGCTGGCTGGCGGCATCATAGTTATACTCGAAGACGGAAAAATTATCGACACCATATTGTACGGCATTTCGAAATCCATCGAAGGAACCGGTAAGATTGCAACACTTTCGCTGATGTATATCTTCACATCGGGTATAAATATGATCATCACATCAGGTACCGCTAAGGCAGCTCTCATCATGCCTATCCTTCGCGATATCTCCGATATGGTAAGCTTATCGAAACAGGCAACTGTAACGGCCTTTCATATCGGCGACGGATTTACCAACATGATTACTCCAACCTCAGGCGTATTGATTGGTGTACTTGAAGTGGCACGTATTCCTTTTGCCAAATGGTTTAGCTGGGCATGGAAACTTATACTGATACTGGTAGTCCTGGGATGGATTCTTCTGATACCCACAGTAACTATGCAACTAAACGGATTTTAGGTATTGCCGCTTGCAGGCATAAAAAAACCTCCTGTTTCTGGCAGGAGGTCAGTAAAATCAATTACACGTTTATTCAGCTATTCCCATCCTGTTCAGAATAAAAGCAAGCTGAAAAGCTGTTTCCTTAAGCCTGTCGAACCGACCGGTAGCCCCACCGTGGCCTGATTCCATATTGGTATGCAGGAGTAAAATATTATTATCGGTTTTCAAAGCCCGGAGTTTAGCCACGAATTTTGCAGGTTCGTGATAGCTGACCTGCGAATCGTTCAATCCGGCAGTACACAGTATATTCGGGTAATTCTGGGCTTTCACATTGTCGTAAGGTGAGTAGGAAAGTATATACTTGTAAGCCTCCTCTTCATTCGGATTTCCCCATTCTTCATATTCCTGTGTGGTAAGCGGCAGACTTTCGTCCAACATGGTATTTATCACATCCACGAAAGGAACCTGTGCTATCACCGTATTGAAAAGATCGGGACGCATATTAACCACGGCACCCATTAGCAGACCTCCGGCACTTCCACCCATAATGGCAAGTTTTGATGCGGAAGTATATTTATCCTGCTGCAGTTTCTCGGCACAGGCAATAAAATCGGTAAATGTGTTTTTCTTTTTCAGAAGTTTTCCGTCTTCGTACCACTGCTCACCCATATCGCTTCCACCTCTGATCTGTGCTACAGCAAATACAAAACCACGGTCGATAAGACTGAAGAAACTTGAGTTAAAATAGGCATCCGAGCTGTAGCCATAGGATCCATAGGAATACAGAAGTGCTGGGTTCGATCCGTCCTTTTTCAGGGATTTTTTATAGACAACCGATATGGGAACTTTAGTATTGTCAGAGGCAACTGCCCAAACCCGTTCAACAGTGTAATCATCCGGATTAAATCCACTAGGTATTTCCTGCTCTTTCAATTTCTTGCTTTCACCACTGGCAAAAATATAATCATAAACTGTATTTGGGCGGTTGAGCGAGGTATAGGAATACCTTAGCGCTGTTGCATTGTAGTTGGGTGTACCAGCTAAGGATGCTGTGTATACCGGTTCGGGAAAATTTATGGTTCTGCTCTTTCCGTCAGCGAGGGTTATTACCAGTATCTCGTTGAGACCGTTTTTCCGTGTCTGAGCAACAAGGTATTTATCGAATACATCGAGATAGTCAATTTTCACATCACTTTTATGTGGTATTACTTCTTTCCAGGTACTCCTGTCGGCAAAACTGTTAAGCGGTGCTTCGTATACTTTACAGTTCAGGTTATCACGGTCCTTATACTGAATAAAGAATTTTTCTTTGTGAGGATACACATTGTAAGTTACATCTTTGGTGCGGGGAATAAAAACCTTAAACTTACCGGCAGCTTGCGATGCAGGCAGATACTGATATTCGGAGCTGGTAAAACTTGATGATGAAATAAAAATAAAGTCATCGGTTTTACTTTTTTGCACATATACATTAAACTGCTCGTCCGACTCTTCGAAAACAAGTTCATCAGACTGAGTGCTTCCAATAATATGCCTGTAAATTCTCCATGATCGCAATGCTTCATTTCCAACAGAGTAGAAAAGGGTTTTATTATCATTTGCCCAGGCAAACGACTGAACTTTCTCAATCTTATCAGGTAAATCACTGCCTGTTGCAAGATCGCGTACTCTCAGCGTAAAATCAGCAAAAGAGCCGGTTTCGTTACTGGTGTATGCTGCGAGTTTATTATCGATACTTATTTCAAAATTTGAAAAGATAAAGGCCTTTTTGCCTTCAGCCATCTTATTTACATTGAAAGTAATTTCCTCAGTGGCACTGAGATTGCCTTTTTTACGGCAATAAGAAGGATATTGCTTCCCTTTCTCAGTACGCGAATAATAAAAATACCCTCTGTTAAACTGAGGTACCTTTTCATCGTCTTCTTTAATCCGGCCTCTCATTTCGGAATAAAGCGTATCCTGCAGTGCTCTGGTTGAACTCATAACCGTATCGAAATATGCATTTTCGGCTTTCAGATACTCAATTACCTCAGGGGTAGTTTTATCTTTCAGCCAGAAATAATTATCAGTTCGCTTATTCCCGAATTCGGTAAATTCACTGGGTTTTACCGCAGCCACAGGGGGTGCCGGGAAATCACTTTGTTGGGTAGTTTTCACGTTTTTTGAAGATGAATTACATGCAGCCAGACCAAGGGCTATTACTATGACGGATAAATAATTAGTACACATTTTCATAATGAAAAGTTTAGAAATTAAATTTATAACAGTATAACAAAGCTAAGCAGAATATTGTTTATGGAACAGAGAAACCCGCAAATATTCGGTATAAATCATTAATTTTGCGGACGTTTATCCCAGCCGGGATATGCCAAACAGTAGAATTCATTACACTAAATCATAGCCATCAGGCTACAAACAGACTTTATGCAGACAGTAGTAAGTGGAATCAGGCCTACGGGCAACCTTCATCTCGGGAATTATTTCGGAGCCATGCAGAATTTCGTAAAAATGCAGGAAACCGATAATTGCTATTTCTTTATTGCCGATTATCATTCGCTTACTACGCATCCAACTCCTGCCGACCTTCATGGCAATGTAAAACAGGTGCTGGTCGAATACCTGGCCTGTGGCCTGGATCCTGAAAAAGCAACCCTGTATCTTCAAAGCGATCTGCCTGAAACTGCTGAATTGTATCTTTTTTTAAATATGAATGCTTATATGGGGGAACTGGAACGCTGTACTTCCTTTAAAGATAAAGCCCGTACCCAACCCGATAATGTAAATGCTGGTCTGCTCACCTACCCAACACTTATGGCAGCCGACATTATACTGCACAAAGCGCACAAAGTCCCCGTAGGCAAGGACCAGGAACAACACCTGGAAATGACCCGCACTTTTGCCAACCGGTTTAACCGTATGTTCAATGTTGACTATTTCCCTGAACCGGTTGCCTATAATTTTGGTGAAACTCTGATAAAAATACCGGGACTTGACGGCAGCACCAAAATGGGTAAGAGCGAAGGAGAAGGTAATGCGATTTTCCTGTTCGATGCACCCGAAGTGATTCGTAAAAAAGTAATGAAAGCGGTTACTGATAGTGGTCCAACAGAGCCCAACCAACCTAAGCCGCAGGCTATCGAGAATTTATTTGGCCTGATGAAAGCCTTGTCGGAACCCGGAACAGTTCAGTTTTTTGAAGATCAGTACAATGCCTGTGCAGTCCGTTACGGGGATATGAAAAAGCAACTTGCCGAAGATGTGATCCGCTTTACTACACCTTTCCGCGAACGTATCCTGGATTTACTGAACGATGATGTTTACCTTGGTAAAGTTGTGAAAACAGGCCGCGATAAAGCGCACGAAAGTGCTGCGAAGACTATCAGGGAAGTGCGGGAGATTATTGGTTTTAAAAGCTTCTAGGGGTTTACCTTTAAAAGTTATTCCAATTTTCGCTCTTCTCATTATGCGTAATTGATTCCCAACAGGCTCATAATAAAGATTCGTACCTTTACAGCCTTAATACCTTTTAATGCTCCCATTCGATATTAAACCTGAGAAGGCTGTTCTCATAGGCCTTATTACCGGCCGACAGGACGAAGACAAAGTTCACGATTATCTCGACGAACTCGAATTCCTGCTTGAGACAGCAGGTGCAATCCCTGATAAACGCTTTGTCCAAAAGCTGCCCAAGCCCGAACCCCGTACTTTTGTTGGGGCTGGCAAACTGCAGGAAATAGCTGAATATGTGAAAGCTGCCAGCATTGATATCGTTGTATTTGATGATGAACTCAGCACCTCCCAAACCCGAAATATTGAAGCCGAACTTGGCTGCAGGGTACTTGACAGGCCCTTGCTGATACTCGATATTTTTGCCAAACGGGCACGCACCACCACAGCCCGTACCCAGGTTGAACTGGCACAATACCAATACTTGCTGCCGCGGCTTACCCATATGTGGACTCACCTCGAGAAACAGCGTGGAGGTATAGGGATGCGCGGTCCGGGTGAAAAAGAAATTGAGACCGACCGCCGTATTATCCGTGATAAAATTATTCTGCTGAAAGAGAAGCTCAAAGTTATCGACAAGCAAAAAGTTACCCAGCGCAACAACCGCGACGCTATGATTCGCGTATCGCTTGTAGGATATACCAATGCAGGGAAAAGCACTACCATGAACCTTCTTAGCAAAAGCGATGTTTTTGCTGAAAATAAGCTTTTTGCCACCCTCGATACCACGGTGCGTAAAGTGGTGATCGAAAATCTGCCCTTTCTGCTTACCGATACGGTAGGATTTATCCGCAAACTGCCCCACAACCTGGTGGAATCGTTTAAATCGACCCTCGATGAAGTGCGCGAGGCGGACCTGTTGCTGCATATTGTGGATATTTCGCATGCCACATTCGAGGAACAGGTTGAAATAGCCACGCAAACACTTGCCGAAATCGGCTGTGCCGACAAGCCTTCGATTATGGTGTTCAATAAAATAGATGCCTATTCGCATGTTGAAAAGGATCCTATCGATCTGGCTCCTGCAACAAAGGAAAACCTTACGCTTGAGGAACTTAAAAACACCTGGATGGCAAAGGTTAATGCACCGGCAATCTTTATTTCAGCCAAACAGAAGGTCAACATCGAGGAATTCAGGAAACTGCTCTATGATGAAGTAAAAAGGCTCCATCTGATCCGTTACCCACGAAGCGGATTTTTGTATTGATATGCTTAGCCTGCCAGTTGCGACCCATAGCTAAACCAGGAACCGTTTTATATGTCAAGAATAGTAAAAGCTCTATGAAACGAATAAATTTATTATTTGCTTTATTGATACTCGTCAGCGGCTTACAGGCCCAGGTTCTCAGTTCGAGTAACCTGCCAATTATTATTATCAACACCAATAATGTGCCTATCCCGAATGAGCCGAAAATTCCGGGCACCATGAAAATTATCGATAACGGTCCGGGGCTTATAAACCATGTTACCGATCCCGGGAATGTGTACGATGGAAACATAGGCATCGAAATACGTGGAAGCTATTCGGCATCTTTGCCACAGAAACCTTATGGAATCGAAACCCGCGATATCAGTCAGGCCGATTCGGCCGTTTCGTTATTCGGGTTTCCCGAAGAAAGCGACTGGGTGTTGCTCGCTAACTACAATGACAAGGTTTTCATGCGCAATATGCTGGCATTCAAGCTTTTCAACGAAACGGGCCATTATGCTTCACGCACCCGTTTTGCAGAAGTAACTGTGAATGGGGCATATCAGGGTATTTATGTTTTTGGCGAAAAGATTAAGCGCGATGATGGCCGTGTTAATATCGCCAAGCTTACACCCGACGAAACTACAGGCGAACCACTCACGGGCGGCTATATTTTTAAAGTCGATTACTGGGATGGTTACAACAGCTGGCTGTCGCCATATCATCCTATAGGTCACCAGAATTTTGATGTACATTATGTTTATTATTACCCTCAGCCCGAAGAACTTAATGATCAGCAGTTTGAGTATATAAAGGATTATGTCACCGAATTTGAATCGAAGCTTTACAGCCCGTTTATTCACGATTCCTCGGCGGGCTATTACCCGTATATGAATATTGCATCGTTTATCGATTACTTTATTGTGAACGAAGTGGCACGTAACAACGATGGATTCAAGAAGAGTTTTTATTTTTTCAAAGATAGCGATGGCAACGACAAACGAATAAATTGCGGACCGGTTTGGGATTTCGACTGGGCATGGAAAAATATTGCTGAATGCTCCATTTTTGCCCATACCGACGGAAGTGGCTGGGCCTACAAAGTAAATGATTGTTATCCCGATGTGAATTCGCCGGGCTGGCACATACGATTGCTACAGGATACAATCTTCGCCAATGAACTCCAATGCAGGTGGAAACTTTTCAGGAACCACCTACTGCAAACCGATACCCTGATGAAATGGGTTGATGATAATGCTGCTTACCTTTGGCAGGCACAGCAGAGGCATTACACCAAATGGCCGATCCTTGGGCTTAACGTCGGCACTCCTGTTGTTGGGTATATACCAACCACCTTTCAGGGCGAAATCAATGATTTTAAAAACTGGATCCGGCTCAGGTTGAATTGGCTTGATGCCAATATGCCCGGAAATTGTTTTAATGTCACACAAAATGAATGGCTGATCAGGAAGCCGGAACTGCTTGCATTCCCTAACCCGGCTTCAGATCACGTGTTTATTGAATTGCCTGCACAAAATGAGAATGCTGTTATTCGTGTTTATACTTTGGCAGGAAATCTCCTGCAGATTCCCTTCACATTCGATGGAAACCTTTTCAGACTCGATGTTCAGCAATTGCCTGTCGGGATGTACTATGCCCGTATAACCGGCAGCAATCATGCGACCAGCAATGTTAAACTGATCATTGCCAGGTAATATATTCGCCTCCACTCCGTTATTGGAAGGTTAGTGTTGTATTTTTAAAATCGTTCAGATTTGGATTCAAATTATAAATTTCTGATTATCAGGTTCAGCTCCATAGGCGATGTAATTCTTACCACGCCCTTGATACGCTGTCTGCGTGCTGCATATCCTGCATGTCAGATCGATTTCCTGGTGAAGAAGGAATTTTCGATAGTGCTTTCCGGAAACCCGCATCTGAGCAACATCATAGTTTTCGATAAAAAGGAAGGAAACGAAGAAATAAGCAGAATTCGCAATCTGGTCAAAGCAAATAAATACACCCACATTCTCGATATTCAGCGCAATATCCGCTCGGTGCTGATAAGCCTGGGTTCGGGTGCTGCTGTGACAGGATTTTCGAAAAAACTATTTGCGCGCGATCTCCTGATCCGGTTTGGTAAAAATTTGTATAAGGAGATAAAGCCGGTTTATTTGCGCTATTTCGAATCGGTTGTAGCCCTTGGCGTGACCTACGACGGCGGAGGAACTGAAGTTTTCCCTGCAATAACAGAGGCGGAGAATGTAAAGGAGACTTTAAAACAGAACAATTTTGCTACGGGCAATCCCATACTTGTTGTTGCTCCCGGAGCACAATGGGAAAATAAACGCTGGCCAGCCGAAGGATTTGCTGCAGCGGCCGATACCTTCTGTTTGAATACCGGAGCTTCAAGCGTTTTAATCGGTGGTCCCGGCGATGTGGAAATATGCAATCAGGTGCAGCTGCTGATGAAAACACCCTCACTCAGCCTGGCCGGTAAACTGAGCCTGATGGGGTCGTCATCCCTGCTCGGGCAGGCAGCCATGGTATTTACTAACGATACCGGCATGCTGCATATGGCACAGGCAATGAAATCGCCTGTTGTCGCTGTATACGGACCCACTACCCGCGAACTTGGGTTCTTCCCTCTGCCTGCAAACAGCAGGGTGGCTGAGACGGATATTTCGTGCAGGCCATGCACACAAAAAGGGCTTCATTCGTGCCCTAAGAAACATTTCCGCTGCATGAACGATATTAAGCCTGAGGTTGTTTCGGCCCTGGCAACGGAACTATTTCATTCGTCGAACGCTGACCGGCAACTATAAACCCGGGCTAAAATTTTCAGAAGGGATATTTCTCCAAAATATAATTAGCATTAGTAGAATATGAAAAAGTTTTTTAGCCTGCCGGTTTTCATCCTGCTGTTCACCATGTTAACACTGCAGAGCGGATGCCTTAAAGATGGCAGAAATACTGAATATGCCGATGTAACTGCAGTAAATGATACCATTTATGGAACGTTGAAATTCAAACAGAAACTTGGCGGAGTTGCCGAACTTGTCGACTGGCCTTTCGGACAGGCCAATATCAGTGCGATAGCAGGGATAAGCGGAACACTGGCGGTGGCAACAGTTGATACAGCCGGAACCTTTATGCTGATATTGCCCGGGACTGTACCCGGAGCTTACCTGAGCAGTCTGGCCGGTGTTGCCGACAGCCAGGGAGGGACTATACAGTGTGTGCCCAATACAGTGCGTTACCTCAGCACTGTTCAATTCAGGGTTGAATATTCGGATCATGGTGTTCCGGCAGGTTTTATAGCCAATCTTTATACGCTGAATGTTGATCTGAGCATCAAAAAATCCTATTTTTATAATTTCTACGATATGGATGGCACTTTTTCGGGGACAGGTGCAACCGGCAATATATTTTTCTGGCCATTTGTTAAAGGCTGGGGAATGGTTGAATCGTTCAAAATCAGTGCAGCATCCGATGCTTTTAATACACGGTCAGTTGTTGATGCTCCTTCTGACGCAATATGGATGAATTGATTTTGGTTAGCATTTAGTTATATTTATATATTTGCCGGCATAATATCCGACAGTTTATGAATGAAGCTCAGATCAGAAAGATTGAACAGATTAAAAGTTTAATCGGTAATACTCCACTCCTCGAAATCAGGTTCAGGTACAAAGGCGAGGAACGAAAAGTTTATGCCAAGTCCGAAAACCTGAACATGACCGGCAGTATCAAAGACCGGATGGCTTACACTATTCTTCGAAAATCGTACGAATCGGGCGATCTGAAACCCGGGGCTACCATAATTGAAGCTACCAGTGGTAACACGGGCATAGCATTTTGCGCACTGGGCAGGGCAATGGGCCACCAGGTAGTAATATTTATGCCTAACTGGCTGAGTGCCGAACGCATAAACCTTATTCAGAGCCTTGGTGCAAAAATCAACCTGGTGACCAAAGAAGAAGGAGGTTTCCTGGGAAGTATCGAAATGGCTGAAAAGCTGGCCCGTGAAACCGAAAATTCATTTCTCCCCAGACAGTTCTCAAACCAATACAATAGTCAGGCTCACTTCGAATCAACTGGTCCTGAGTTGTGGAACCAGCTGCAGTTTCGCGATATTATGCCCGATGCCTTTGTGGCAGGTGTGGGTACCGGCGGCACCATTATGGGTACCGGCAAGTATCTGAAAATGAAAAATCCGAACATCCGGCTACATGCTCTCGAACCTGCCAACTCGCCAACATTAACCACCGGCTATAAAGTAGGGAAACACCGTATTCAGGGCATTTCGGATGAATTTATTCCTGAAATTGTTAAATTGAACGAACTCGATGAAATTGTTCAGGTTGACGATGGCGATGCCATTATTATGTCGCAGATGCTCTCAACCCAACTCGGATTGGCTGTTGGAATATCGTCAGGGGCTAATTTTATTGGGGCTTTAATTGCCCAGAATATGATTGGGAGCAATGCTAATGTAGCTACCGTGTTTTCCGACTCCAACAAGAAATACCTGAGTACCGACCTGATGCGGGAAGAACAGATGAAAGACCATTTTTATTCGAAGGATATTGAACTGGATAGCTTCCGTGCTTTTAAAAGAGTATGCAGCACCTGCTGCGACCCTGTCGAATGTGCTGATAGTTACATGCCGGGCATCTGCGATAAAGAGCGATTACCAGGGTGTATAAGGAGATAAAGGGTCCAGGATACTGGTTATCTGTTTTACATTTCTTCATAAACTGTTTGCTTTTTCGGCGCTCAAATCGGGCAGCGCTCATTTCCATAGTATCATGAATTAACATTTTCTAATGCTGTTTCTAATAACAGTAGTATTTTTGCGTTAAGTGAGTAAACCCATTTCAAAGGATTATGCGTTTCAAAATTCTCAGGACTGTATTGATTTGGATAATAAGCATTGTCATTTTTGCTGTAGTGGTGCTCTACGCCGCACAGCGTTTTCTCGGGCCTGAAGTAAAAAAACTGTTTATCGCCGAAATAAATAAGTCCCTAACCGCCGAAGTGCAGATCGACGATGCTCAGCTCAGTCTGATAAAGGATTTCCCATTTGCTTCGGTGCGTTTCACCGGTGTCCGCATGAAGGAAGCCACCCGTATACCTACCGGGAACTACCTGCTTAAGGCCGGCACCATCGCGTTGCAGTTCAACATCTGGGATTTGTTAAGTAAGAAGTACAGTGTAAAAAATATCAGGCTGGCTGATGTCGAAATAGGCCCGCATGTATATGCCGATGGAAGCGACAATTTTCACTTCTGGAAACAAACCGGAGGTGCTGCGAACGAAAACTTCAATTTCGAGCTTAAACGGATCATCGTTTCAAAACTGCATATCCGTTATACCAACGATACCACCCACACAGTAGTTGATGCCCGTATGCCTGGATTTGTTGCCAAAGGCAATTTCGGCAGCAACCAATATGCCCTCGATCTGGCCGGGAACATACTTTTCGATGAATTTAAATCGCAGGGAATCAGGTATATTTCGAACCGTGAATTTAATTTGTGGTTAACGCTTGATGCTGACCAGCTTGCAGGGTTGTATACTATTTCGAAAGGCACATTAGAAACCGGCAAGTTGAAGCTTACAACTACTGGAAGTATTATATACAACGACAAACAAAAGCAGGTAAATCTTAACATTGCGGCTACGGGTTCAACGCTTGAGGAAATGCTCTCGCTGGTGCCCGAAAAATACACTCAGAGTATTGAAGGGTATAGCTTCCAGGGAAAGGGAGACGTGGCAGCCGGCATTTCCGGTATGTTCGGGGGAACTCATGTTCCGGCTGTTAATGTTCGTCTCGAAATGCAAAACGGGACTATCGCTGAACGCAAATCAGGCATCAGCCTCAGCAATGTTGCGGCTCAGGCTGTATATGCCGTGAAACAGGATGGGAAAGATGAAACGCTGTCAATACGCAACCTGAAAGCAAAACTGGGTGATGGTTTTATTAGCGGATCGCTTATGATGCAGGGATTCACCTCACCTCTTATACAATGCAACCTGGCTGCCAGCATGAACCTGGCTGAACTAAGCCAATTCCTGAAATACGAGGAATTCACCTCCATGAGTGGTTTTATAAAGGTGAATGCTGCTTTCGACGGACGAATAGCCGATATTCAACATCCTGTGACTTCAGATTTTCTGAACAGTAATTTTACGGGTAGCGGAAGTATTCAGCAGGCAAATCTTGGGTTGAAAAAATACAATCTACCCATTAAAAAAATACAATCAGTATTTGCCTTTAACGGGAATGATCTGCAGATACAGCAGCTTTCGTTCGAGGCTGGCAGGAGCGATTTCAACCTGAAGGGAACCCTTGGAAATCTTTTATCATGGATTTTTGTTAAAAACGAAAGTCTCTCGGTTACTGGATCGCTTGCCTCAAGGCAATTCAACTGGGACGAATTGGCAGGCGCTCAGCAAGGTTCAAACGGTAAATTCCAGTTTCGCTTGCCGGGCGACATAAGCATAAGCAACCTGCAGGTAAGGAGCAATACTTTTACTTTTGGCAAATTCAGCGCCGCCCATATTTCCGGAATGGCTCATCTGCATAATAAAATACTCTCTGTAACCGATATTGACATGCTCACTTGTCAGGGAAAAGTTTCAGGACAGGTAAATATAAATGCGCTGGCAGGGAAATATTCGTTGCTGCAGGCCAAGGCGCGTCTCGAAAAGGTGAATGTAAAAACACTTTTCACTCAGTTTGGTAATTTTGGACAGGATGACCTGAAAGACGAAAATCTCGAAGGACTCATAACTTCCGATGTGATTTTTGCCGGCACTATGCAGAATAATCTGGATATCGACCTGAATTCCATTAAAACGCATGCTGATATTATGATTGAAAACGGCAGGCTGGTAAAATTCAGTCCTATGCAAAGCCTTTCCACTTTCCTGAAAGTTGACGACCTGGCCGATATACGTTTTGCCACCCTGCACAACCAGATCGATATTGCAAACCAGGTTATCTACATCCCGGGCATGGAAATCAAATCGAGCGCCCTCGATCTGCAACTTATGGGAACCCATACTTTCGATAACGAACTTGAATATCATTTTACTATTGCGCTGGCCGACCTGCTTTCGTCAAGATTTAAAACACGGAACAAAGGATACGACAACCAGGCTGAATTCGGGCCGGTGGAGGACGACGGAAGAGGTCGCACAAAGATTTATGTTTCACTTACCGGTACTGTTGATAATCCTATAGTAAAGTACGATAAGAAAGCCATGCGCGAAAAGATATCCAACGATCTGAAAGCACAGAAAACGGAGCTGAAACAGATTTTGAAACAGGAATTCAAATGGATACAGGGTGATACGCTGAAAAAAACACAGCAGCTTAAAGATAAGGAAATCCTTAAAAAGCAGGAGCAGGGGAAATTTGTGATAGAGTGGGACGACGATAAGAAAGCAGAGTAAATCCGATTTCGAAGGTCTCGGTATTATGCTCATGAAAGTATTGTTGTATATTTATTGCCTGAAAATGGCATCAGGGTCTAAAAACAGCCGGTGTTCCGGTATAAAGTAAAGCTTACGGCAGCTTTTAAGCAGTGTTTTGCATGAAGCAATTATCATCGAACAGGTTCAGTATTTATAGCAGAAAAAGGCACTGGAAAATCCTGCTGCTGTTTTTTGCTATTTTCATTATTGGTTTTTCACTCTGGTATTCCAATGTACTGGTCAAGAAAATTGCAAAGGACGAGCGTATGAAAATTCACACCTGGGCAAATGCCTTGCAGACCCGCGCCCGGCTGGTGAATTCGACCCAGAAGTTCTTTATGCAGATTCAGGCCGAAGAACGCAATAAAGTAAAGCTTTATGCCGAAGCCCAGAAACGCTTTGTCAACTCCAAACCTGATGAGGACCCGAGTTTTTATATGACTATCATTCAGAATAATACCTCGATACCGGTAATTCTAACTGATAGCAAAGGAAAGATCACATCGACCCGGAATACCGTTTTCAGCTCCGACACCATACCGGGAATGGCCGATTACCTGAAAAAGGAATTTTCGAAATATCCGCCAATCCCAATTCCATACTATAAAAACGAAGTAAACTATATCTATTACAATGATTCGAAGTTGTTCACCGATATGCAGGTGGTACTTAACAACCTGGTGGCTGCATTTTTCAGTGAAGTTGTAAATAATTCGGCCTCAGTCCCGGTGCTTATAACCGATAGCCTGCAGACACACGCGTTGGATTACGGACAAATTGACACAACGCAGATTCATGACTCAGCCTACCTTCAGCATCTTATTCATGATATGACTGCCGAAAATGAACCTATTGAGATAAGTATTGCAGGCCAGGGCAAACGACTCATTTTTTATAAAGACTCCTATGTGCTAACGCAACTGCGTTATTTTCCATACATTCAGTTAGCCATTATAAGTATTTTCCTTTTAATAGCTTATATGCTGTTCAGCACAGCAAGAAGGAGCGAGCAAAACCAGGTTTGGGCCGGCCTGGCAAAAGAAACAGCGCATCAGTTGGGTACGCCGCTCTCATCCATGATGGCATGGGTTGATTATCTCGAAGCCAAAGATGTTGACAGCGAAACCATTGAGGAACTCCGAAAGGATGTAAACCGGCTGAGTACCATCACCGACCGCTTTTCGAAAATTGGGTCTAATCCTTCGCTTGTTCCCGAAAATGTAGTTTCGGTTATCTATAACTCAGTTTCGTACCTCAAAACCCGTACCTCCCAAAAAATCACCTATTCGATCAATGTTCCTGAAGAGCACTCCATTGTGCTGCCTTTAAACATGCCCTTGTTCGAGTGGGTAATCGAAAACCTGGTAAAGAATGCCGTTGATGCCATGACCCGTCAGGGAACTATCAAAATAGATATCGCGGAGGAAGATGAGGTGGTAAATATCGATATAGCCGATACCGGCAAAGGTATTCCCAGGAATATGTTCCGTGCCATATTCAATCCGGGTTATACCAGCAAGCAACGTGGCTGGGGATTGGGTTTATCGCTTTCGAAGCGTATCATCAGCGAGTATCACAAAGGTAAAATTTTTGTGAAAAGCTCTACCCCCGGAAAGGGGACCACTTTCAGAATTGTTCTGAAGAAACAGGTGTAAGGAGCATCCGGCCAGTTAAATGCAGGTGTGTTAACGGGTAATCTGCATCTGGTTCATTTTCATATTCTCATCAACCATTAACTGACCGTCCATGGCCGGAATCTATATTCACATCCCTTTTTGCAAACAGAAATGCAATTACTGCAATTTCTATTCTTTGGCGAGCACCCGCTATATGAGTGAGGTTACAAAGGCCATCACGGATGAATTGCTGCAACGTAAAGACTATCTTAAGGGATTGGAAGTTGAGACCATATATTTTGGTGGAGGAACGCCATCCATTCTCGCGACTGCTGATATTGAAAGCATTGTCGGAACCATTTACCGGAATTTCAGGGTTAATGCGTTGGCCGAAATCACGCTCGAAGCCAATCCCGACGATCTTACGCCAGGTAAAGACGAATCCCTGAAAAAGGCCGGCATCAACCGCTTAAGCATTGGCATTCAATCATTCAGGCAGGATGACCTGCAGTTTTTAAGCCGTTCGCATTCATCCGGACAGGTAACCCAGTGTATTACAGATGCGCAGGGAGCCGGATTCCAAAACCTGAGCATCGACCTCATTTATGGAATTCCCACCCTCACCGACCTTGGATGGGAAGAGAACCTGGAAAAGGCTTTTTCGTTAGGAATACCGCATATTTCGGCCTATTCGCTTACTGTCGAAGCAAAAACACCTCTTGAACTGATGATTCGTAACGGTAAAACAAAACCGGTGGAAGAAAACCTGTCGCTTTCGCAGTACCGGATTCTTACAAATCTGATGCAGAAATACGGATATGAACATTACGAAATATCAAATTTTTGCCTGCCCGGAGCGTATTCCCGTCACAATACAGCTTACTGGCTGGGGAAACCCTATCTGGGCATAGGCCCTTCAGCACATTCGTACAACGGCACCTCGCGTCAGTGGAACGTGGCTAACCTGAAAGGGTATATCGAATCAGCCACGGCAGGTAGTGTTAGCTCAGAACTCGAAATATTAAGCCCTGTAACCCAACTGAACGAATATATTATGACTTCCCTGCGTACCATATGGGGATGCGACCTGCTGGTAGTAAAGGAAAAATATGGTTCCGGAGAAGCTGAAAAACTGCTGATTGATTCACTTCCTTTTATTGAAAAGGAGCAAATGGTTTACCGCGAAGGCAAATTATTCATCACTTCCGAAGGACGGCTTTTTACAGATGGCATTTCGTCGGCATTGTTTGGAGAAGAAGAATAAAAATATCGGCCAACGGATTTCAAACAGGAGGAATGTAATACAGCAATACCTGAATGGTATAACTTAATCATATGGCTTACAACTTTTAATCAGTAGCCCTGAAGCAGGTCCTGATAATACCGCTACTGCTATTGCGGAATACCACTTAAACTTTTTTATTGTACCCTTTTTTCAGCGTTAGCGGGTTAAAATACGTTAACAGGGCATGTTTTGTTGCGTAAGAATTTGGAAATTATGCCTAATTTAGCCACGTATAAATATTAATTTTCGAAAGCTATGCCCATTCTTGGATCGATAATTAAAGGAGCGATAGAGTTCAGGAGTAAAATCCCGATGGAGAATCTCAAAACCCAGGATGCGTATAAAGTTCAGATCAGGACACTTAAGAAATTGCTGCGGCAGTCGCAGCTTACCTCCTTTGGCGAGGAATATGGGTTTCAGGAAATGCTCAGGCTGCGCAACCCGCTTGCATTATTCAAACAACGGGTACCCCTTTTTGATTACGACAGTATGCACCGCAAATGGTGGTATCGCACACTCAACGGCGAAGCTTATGTGAGCTGGCCGGGTCAGGTAAAATATTTTGCACTCAGTTCGGGCACATCGGGTGCTGCAAGCAAGTACCTGCCTGTTACCAGGGATATGTTAAGGGCTATACAAAAAACCAGCTATAAGCAGTTGTGGTCTCTTTCAAAATATGATTTCCCTACGGAATTTTATTCAAAAGGGATATTGATGCTGGGCGGAAGTACCCAGCTTCAGTTTAATGGCACCTATTACGAAGGCGACCTCTCAGGGATCACCGCAGGCAACCTTCCATTCTGGTTTCAGCATTTTTATAAACCCGGCAACCGCATTTCGAAAGAAACTAACTGGACGACTAAACTGGAGGAAATTGTAAAAAAAGCACCTCAGTGGGATATTGGAGTTATTTGTGGAGTTCCGGCATGGCTGCAGATATTACTGGAGAAAATTATTGAAACCTATAAACTGAACACCATTCACGATATGTGGCCTAACCTCAATATATATGTGCATGGTGGCGTTTCGTTTGCTCCATATCAGAGTGGATTTGAAAAACTGCTTGCCCACCCACTTACCTACATGGAGACTTACCTGGCTTCGGAAGGATTTATTGCATACCAGAGCCGCCCCAATACCAGTGCTATGCAACTGGTTATGGATAATGGCATTTTCTATGAATTTGTCCCTTTCAATGAAACAAATTTTGATGACGATGGCAACCTGAAGACCGATGCTACTGTTCTCAATATACGCGAAGTGGAAGAAGACAAGGATTATGGACTGCTGATCACCACCTGTGCCGGTGCATGGCGATACCTTATAGGCGATACCATCCGTTTTACATCCAAAGCCCTTGGGGAAATTGTTATTACAGGCCGTACCAAGCAGTTCCTGAGCCTTTGCGGCGAACATATCTCACAGGAAAACCTGAATTATGCCGTTGAAATGCTATCCAAAAAATTGAATATTACCATTCGCGAATTTACGATTTGCGGAGTGAAACACGAAACAGGAATGTTCGCACATAAGTGGTACCTGGGCTGCGATTCACCTCTGGATGCTACATTGGCTGCTCACATGCTCGACGAAAACCTGAAGATTCTGAACGACGACTATCGTACCGAACGCCTGCATGCTATACGCGAAGTAACTGCTGAAGTCATGGACGCATCGGTTTTCTATGAGTGGATGAACCTTAACGGGAAACTGGGTGGACAACATAAGTTCCCCCGTGTACTCAAAAACGCAAAACTGGATAGCTGGACGGAATTCCTCGATAACCGGAATAAATCACAAAAAGTATAATCGCGTCAATAATTTATTCTTTTCTTTTCCGTTAACCCACCACCACTTAAATATTTCGTTCTCGTATCACTTTCTTGCCCGTACCGCTCACCCTAATCCCTTGTCTCAAAACCCAAAATCCAAACCATGCACCCCCTTTTACAAGGAATCATTCTCGGACTTACATTGTCGGCATTACTTGGCCCGGCATTGTTTACGCTGCTGCAGACCAGCATACACCGGGGATTGAAATCTGGGATCATCCTGGCCTTTGGAATATTTCTGAGCGATGTGAGTGTGGTATACCTGGCTCTGCTGGGAGCCCTTCAGCTTATCAATCAGAAAAATAATTACATAATTGCCGGACTCTTAGGCGGATTGATACTGATTGGATTTGGCATATACACTTTCCTTCATAAGATCCATATCGACGAGAACAATAAAGCTATCGAAGTAAGGGTTGCAGGACCGCTCACCTATGTTCTGAAAGGGTATTTCCTTAATATTATGAATCCCTTTGTATGGTTTTTCTGGATTTCGGCTGTTGTGGGTGTGAGTTCTACCTATGGCGATGATAAGCACGGAATCATACTCTTTTTTATCGGAACACTGTCAACAGTTTTCGGATCCGATGTATTAAAGGTGTTTATTGCCAACCGCATTAAAGAGAAGCTGAAAGCAAATATCCTGGTGCGGGTGAACCATTTTGTCGGACTCTTGCTTATTGTTTTCGGGGTATTTTTAATAATCAGGGTGTTTTTTAACTTATAGGAAAAGCAAACCGCACCTGAAAGGAATTTCTTCAAATTAGTTTTCCGGTACCATCTTACCGTATATCGTCGCTGAAGCGGATATCTTTAATATTGAGTTGTATATTTTTCGCCCCGTTCCATTCGTTTTCTTCGATATGATAACAGATACTCATGCTCTGGCCTTTCTGAATGATATCGTATTTTTCGCCCTGTTGGAAAGCAATTCCCGAATAGGGTGCGCTGCGCACTGATTCCTGGTAAACAGTAAGTTTAACGTGGTTCTTTCCGACAATGCGGGCATGCCCTGAATCAACGGTGTCGCGCGTCATAAACACCGGCGACATATTGCCAGGGCCGAAAGGGGCAAACTGCTTTAAAATACGGAGAAACTTTGGAGTGATCTGATTGAGATTGATTTCAAGGTCTACTTCAACTTCCGGGATCAGCATTGCATCAGTAATACTTGCCGACACTATTGAATTGAATCTTTCCCTGAAAAGCTTGAGATTTTCAGGCTTCATTGATAATCCTGCAGCATACATATGTCCGCCAAAATGTTCCAGCAGATCGCTGCAGGCATCAATGGCATCGTATACATCAAAATCTTTCACAGAGCGGGCTGATCCGGTAATAAGACCATTCGATTGCGTTAACACTACTGTTGGACGGTAATACGTTTCGGTAAGACGCGATGCAACGATCCCAATAACACCTTTGTGCCAGTCAGGATTAAATACCACTGTGGCCCTGGCCTTGCGGAGTTTTTCGTCTTTATCAATGATTTCGAGGGCTTCGAGTGTGATCTGGGTATCGAGGGTTCGGCGTTCGTTGTTAAAATCGTTGATCTGCTGAGCAATGCCCGCAGCGGTTTCCATATCAGGCGATACCAGCAGCTTTACCGAGTTACGTCCGCTTTCGATACGTCCGGCCGCGTTTATCCGGGGACCAACCACAAAAACCATATCGCTGATGGTGAGTTCGCGGCTGAAAAGCAGTCCTTTATCTTCACCCTCTTTTTGAATATCATCATCGGCCTTGCGAATGATATTAGCCACACCTAAAATGGATTCAATACCCGGTCGCGGATTAGTATTTATAAGCTTTAAGCCAAAATGAGCAAGTATACGGTTTTCGCCGATTATAGGAACAATATCGGAGGCAATGCTTATGGTTACCAGGTCGAGATATTTGTAAAGACTATCGAATGCGATGCCATAAGTTTGGGCATAAGCCTGTATGAGTTTAAACCCTACTCCGCAACCGGAGAGTTCATTAAAAGGATATGTAGAGTCAATCCTTTTTGCATCGAGAACGGCGACAGCCAGGGGCAGTTCGTCGCCAGGCCTGTGGTGGTCGCAGATAATAAAATCGATGCCACGCTCATTGGCATATTTTATTTTGTCAACGGCTTTGATACCACAATCGAGGGCGATAATCAGCGCAAAATTTTCCTCCTGTGCATAATCAATGCTCTTGAAAGAAATGCCGTAGCCTTCACTGTACCTGTCGGGAATATAATAGTCAAGATCCAGGAAACCGTTTTCTTTCAGAAATGAATATACCAGCGAAACAGCAGTAGTGCCATCCACATCGTAATCGCCGTAAACCATTATTTTCTGTCCCTTTTCTTTGGCTGCTGCGATCCGCTTAATGGCTTTATCCATATCGTTCAGCAGGAAAGGATCATGCAGTTGCAAAAGGTCGGGTCTGAAAAAAGCTTTTGCCTCCTCAAAACTGGTAACGCCACGTTGTACCAACAGTTCAGCGAGTGCATTTTCTATCCCCAGGGCTACGGATATACCCGAAATCAGGGAAGCATCACCTTTTTGTTTAAGTACCCAGCGTTTTTCCATAAAAATAAAGCCCTTCGGCAAAAATAACGTATTTATTGAATAATTGTATGGGTTGGTGGCAATAAAATATCATGCTTTACAAGGGGCTGTAAGTAAAGAGCAAACCCATTGAAATATGCAAATTTAAAAGGTCGAACGCATGGCATCAACAGGGTCGAGACGCGATGCTGACCATGCAGGGAATAATCCTGAAAATAATCCGATAAAAGCTGATACAGAAAGGCCCAGGAAGATATTTTTAAAGGAAAGTATCAGTTCCATACCCGCAAATTTGGTAACCAAAACTGTTCCTACATAAATGATAAGCAAACCCACCAAACCTCCCAGCATGGATAAAAATATGGCTTCGAACAGGAATTGCTGAAGGATAAATGAATTTCTGGCTCCCAGCGATTTCTGAATGCCTATCTGGGCCGTTCGTTCTTTCACCGAAACAAACATGATGTTGGCAATACCGAAACCACCTACCAGCAGCGAAAAGCCACCTATTATCCAGCCAACAATGGCCACAACACCAAACACCTGGTCGAAACCCTGGGTAATAATGCTGGTTTCGTTTATGGCAAAATTATCCTTGGCAGTCGGCTTCAACTTACGGATAGACCTCATAATACCTGTCAGTTCATCACGCAGAGCTTCGTTCGAGATGTTTTTCTTTCCCCTGACCATAATCGAGGCCCCGATATTATCGTTATTAAGGTCAATAAAATTTCGGGCAAAGTTAACCGGCATCATCACCCAGTCGTCGTTCGATTTTCCGAAAGTATTATCGCCTTCCTTTTTAAAGGTACCGATAATCTGAACTTTTCGTCCGAACACTAACAGGTCTTTCCCGATAGGGTCGGCATCACCCAGGAGTTCCTTGATGATTTTATCCCCAACAATTGCAACAGGGCTGCCGCTTTGCGATTCCGACTGTGAGAAATACCTGCCCTCACCCAGGTTGATGGTTTCTACTTTTTCGTAATCGTGCGACGCACCTAATACGGCAGCGCCTTCATAGGTAATCCCGTTCTGCTTTACATTTCTTTCAGTGGCAACATAATAGGCTACGGCATCTGACAAGGTGCTGCGTTTCTGAATTTCTTCCATTTCCTGCAGTCGTGTCTCCGGCCTTTTCATATACTCCCACCAGGCATAATTTGCATCACCCATAGCCCAGGGCCATTTTTGCAGGAAAAGCACGTTGCTCCCCAGTTCCTCTATGTTTTTTCGCAATTTCATCTCAATGCTGTCAAATACGGTGAGTACCGAAATGACAGAAAATATGCCAATCGTAATTCCTAACAACGACAAAAAGGTCCGTACCTTATTGGCAATAATTGCCTGCATTGCAAATGCAAACGACTCACGGATCAACCTCAGATATAACATAATATTACTACTTTATTTATGACTTTTAAAGGATTATTGCCTACAATTAAAATTTGCGTGTTACTGTTTCTGAATGCGGGTGCACGAGTCAGGAGAAGATGTACAAGCTGAGGATAAAGTGATGGTGGGATAGGTAATGGGTTCAAAGGTTCAAATGCCTGCGGCGTTCAAGGCTTTGCGTTCAATGGTTCAAAGGTTATTTTTTTGGATGTGCTTAAAATTAATGATGTAATTCAGGTAAAGTATTGGTCCCTTCTGCTGAATTCCAGGTGCCTGAGGCAATATTCGAAAACTCTGTTGTTCAAACATTTTGAGTCAACTGATTGAGAAAGTTAGAGTAATAAACATGAATCGGAACACCAGCCTGAAATATTTTTCTTTCCCTTTCAGAACCCGAAAACCATACCATACTTTGATGTAAAATTACACACAAATTCAATGTTATGAACTTATAAAGCGTACATTCGATAATTATTGCCTGTTTTTCGAATTTTCATGAAAATCATGACCCAAAATTTAATAAAATTGCAAACTATTTCTGAAAATTTAAAAGACCTATGAATACTACAAAAGCCATACGTTCAGCTCTGATTTCGGTATACAATAAAGATCGTGTTGACGAAATTGCTCATAAACTGGATGCATTAGGAGTAACAATTTATTCTACTGGAGGAACGTATGATTTTTTACGCGAACTTGGTATTGAGGCAGTCACTGTCGAAAGCCTGACTTCCTATCCTTCCATTTTTGGCGGGCGTGTTAAAACATTGCATCCAAAAGTTTTTGGAGGTATTTTGTACAGGCGTGAGGAGGAGGAAGATGTAAAGCAGGCTGCCGAATTCGAAATACCAGCTATCGACCTTGTGATTGTTGATCTGTATCCTTTCGAAGCAACCGTGGCATCGGGTGCAGAGGAAGAGGATATCATCGAAAAAATTGATATAGGAGGCATCTCACTTATTAGGGCTGCAGCTAAAAATTACAACGATGTCATCATAGTTCCTTCGGCTGATCAGTACAACGACCTGATCACACTGTTGGACGAAAAGCAGGGCATTAGCGATATTGACGACCGCTATTATTTTGCGGCGCAGGCATTTAATGTGTCGTCGCATTACGACAGCGCTATTTTTAATTATTTCAACCGTAAAACCAAGCTAAAAGCTTTCAAACAAAGCCTGCACAAAAGCGAAATCCTGCGTTATGGTGAGAATCCGCATCAGGAAGGTGTTTTTTACGGTGACTTGTCCGAAATTTTCGAACAGCTCAATGGCAAAGCTATTTCCTATAACAACCTCGTTGATCTGGAAGCCGCACTGGCATTGATCCGCGAATTTACCGATCCCACTTTTGTTATCATCAAGCATACCAATGCTTGCGGTGTGGCAAGCCGGCCTGATCTGAAACAAGCCTGGTGCGATGCCCTTGCCGGCGATCCTGTTTCGGCATTCGGAGGTGTGGTAATTGCGAACCGGATTATTGATATTGAAACGGCCGAAGAGGTGAATAAACTGTTCTTCGAAATAATAATTGCACCTGAGTACGAAATAAATGCACTTGAACTCTTAAAGTCAAAGAAAAATAGAATAATTTTGCAGATTAAACCAGTTGATTTTCAGGCGAAACAATTTAAGTCGGTACTTAACGGGGTTATCGAACAGGCAAAGGATACACATACCGAAACGGTTGATGACCTGAAG
>CAIJPI010000328.1 GCA_903822525.1 uncultured Bacteroidales bacterium
CGCTCCGGAAATGCCAAACCGGGCCGTTATATGGTTACCGAAGAAGAAGTTCTGGAAGCAGCGCGTTTCGCGCTCGAAAACGAAAATGGCTCCATGGTATTGCAATCGGGCGAACGCTGCGACGAAAGGTTTGTTGACACTGTTTCGCAACTGCTGCGGAAAATAAAAGAGCTTTCGGGCGGTAAACTCGGCATTACCTTATCCATGGGCGAGCAAACAGAAAGCACGTACCGCGAATGGTATGCCTGTGTTGCTCACAGGTACCTGATACGGATAGAAACTTCCGACCGTGAACTCTACCAGCGCATTCATCCCAATGATACGAAACATGATTTCGACAAGCGTATAGAGGCGCTGAAATTACTTCGCGACATCGGGTATAACGTTGGATCGGGTGTTATGATAGGGCTTCCGTTCCAGACTATTGAACACCTTGCCGGCGACCTTCTTTTTTTAAAGCAGCTGGATGTTGATATGGTTGGCATGGGTCCGTTTATCGAACACGAGGATACACCGCTTTATCAGTACAACGACCTGTTATGGCCCCGTAAAGAGCGTTTCGACGTTTCGCTGAAGATGGTTGCCTTGCTGCGAATTATGATGAAAGATATTAATATAGCCGCTACTACCGCCATGCAGGCTATTGACAAGCAAGGCCGTGAAAAAGCACTGAAAGCCGGCGCCAATATTATAATGCCTAACCTTACTCCTGTTAAGTACCGCGAAGATTACCTGTTGTACGAAGACAAACCCTGCCTGGATGAAGATGCAAGCGAATGCCGTAATTGCCTCGAAGCCCGTATTCATATGGCCGGCGACGAAATAGGCTTTGGCGAATGGGGCGATTCAAAACATTTTACAAAACGGAAAGCAGTTAAGGAATAATACAAAATTCCATCAATCCCTTCAATCCCTTCAATCCCCCTCAATCCCCCTCAATCCCCTCAAATGACCAGAAAACAAATTGCAATTATCGGAGGCGGGCCTGCCGGGCTTATGGCTGCTGATGTACTCAGTCCATTTCACGATGTACATATTTACGACAAGCAGAAAGGCATAGGGCAGAAATTTCTGGTAGCAGGACAGGGTGGACTTAATATCACTAACAGCCTTACCGGCAGCGAACTGGCCACGAAATACACGCCTGAATATTTTTTAAAAGACGCTCTCACGGCTTTCGATTCATTAGCAGTGCGTGATTGGTTGCAGGGGATGGGCATTGGGACATTTGCCGGTTCGAGCGGCCGGATTTTTCCCGAAAAAGGCATCACACCTGCCGATGTTTTGAAAAAAATAAAGAAAAAACTCAGTCTGCAGGGTGTGGAATTTCACATGAAACATTCGTTTACCGGCTTTGGCGAAGGCCGGAAAATTAATATGAAAAACGGCCGTTTGAACGTTGTGGTTGAAGCTGATTATTACATTTTTGCCCTGGGAGGCGCTTCATGGCCGGTAACAGGATCAACCGGCGACTGGCGCGGAGCTTTCGAAGCTGCTGAAATACGCACGCTTCCGTTCCGCTCCTCAAACTGCGGCACTGATATCAACTGGCCTGAGAATATCAGGACCAGCCATGCCGGCAAACCTTTAAAGAACATAGCTTTTAGTGTGAACGGTATACAAGAAAAAGGCGAAGCCGTTATTACTGCGTATGGCCTCGAGGGCAATGCCATTTACCCGCTTGTTCCCGAAATCAGGAACGCGCTCGCTAACAATGAGGCTGTTCAGATTATCCTCGACCTGAAGCCTTTCAACACCGAAGAACAACTTGTTCAGAAGATAGAGGGCAAAACTTCAGCGAAAACAAAAAATTATGCTGAAATATTCAATCTGAGTCCAGTTCACATTGCTCTTATCAAGGCATATACCTCAAAGGAGACTTTTTTGTCGCCCGAATTGTTGGCCCGCAGCCTGAAGCATATTGCACTTCCAGTGCAGTCCCTTCGGCCCGTGGAGGAAGCCATTTCGACGGTTGGAGGCATTGATCTGGATGAAATGAATCCTGATTTTTCGTTTAAAAAACTACCCATTTGCTTTGCCATTGGCGAGATGCTCGACTGGGATGCCCCAACCGGAGGGTTTTTGTTGCAGGGAAGTTTTTCGATGGGACACCGGGTTGGAAATACGATACTGGAAAGGGAAAAGATACTCTGAATATAAGATGAGCCGAAACCACAAGGAAAACATGACAAACCATGCATCTGTAAAGGATGATATCAAGTTATTAATTTTTTCGGGTTTTTAAAGTCAGGCAAAATGAGTATTTTTGAGTATTCAAAAAAAACGGTTCTACTGCTAATTTAGCGGGTAAAAATATTTTGTCGGAAGTCGGAAGTCGGAAGTCGGAAGTCGGAAGTCAGATGTTTAACTGGAAACTTCTTTTATCCTTAAATTGTGATTTGTTGATCAATTGCATTTGTATAAATATTAACTTTCAATAGGACCCATTCCAAATTGATACTTTCTTCGGTATTCGGACTTCCATCCTTTTAAAAACCATTTCCATTAAATTCGCAGTAGAACCAAAAAAACTAAATAATGAGTAAGATTAAACTCTTTGAAAGCAAGCAAATACGTTCAGTTTGGAATGAATTTGACCAAAAGTGGTATTTCGTTGTTGCAGACGTTATTCAGGTGCTAACCGACACCCCAAATCCTTCAGACTACATAAAGAAAATGCGTAAGAGGGATGAGGAACTTTCCAAAGGGTGGGGACAATTTGTCACCCCCCTTTCGGCTGACACAATCGGTGGTAAACAGAAACTGAATTGTGCCAATGCAAAAGGGCTTTTACGGATAATTCAATCTATTCCATCACCAAAAGCGGAACCTTTTAAAAATTGGTTAGCACAAGTTGGCTCTGACAGATTGGATGAAATTGAAACCCCTGAATTAGCAGCACAACGAACACGAGAATTGTACAAAGCTAAAGGTTATCCTGACGACTGGATTGAAAAACGAATGCGAAGCATCGCCATAAGAGAGGAATTGACTGAAGAATGGAAAAACAGAGACGTTAAAGAACAAGTTGAATATGCTGTATTAACGGCTGAAATCTCAAAAGCGACATTTGGTTTGACGCTTTCAGAATACAAGAAAGTCAAAGGATTGAAAAGTCAAAATCTACGTGATCATATGACTGACCTTGAATTGATTTTTTCAATGCTTGGCGAAGCCTCAACAACTGAAATCGTCAAGACTAAGAACCCAAAAGGATTTATCGAAAACAAAAAAGCAGCTAGACAAGGTGGCAATGTTGCTGGCAATGCAAGAAAAGAATTAGAACAGAGAATCGGTAAGAAAGTCGTTACCGGGGAAAATTATTTACCCGAATCAAGTAAAAACAAACAACTAAAAAAGGGAGATAATTAAGTGTTGATACGCAACATGCAAATTTACAATCCGCATAATCCAACGAAAATCTTCCCTGACTTAAAAAAAACAGAGTGACCCCTCAGAATCAAAGAGTCCCGTAGTACGGCATTAAACAAGCATTACAGCGCTTTTTGGATTTTTATAGGGCTTAGTGTATTTTTATACCAGTTTTTACTACTTGTTTACCCGCTCTGATTACCGCCTGTAGAGAACGCAGCTATTGCGTATAAATGATTTCCTGTTGTGTATTTTATTTTATCTATAAACTTTTATACTGTAATAAAGATGGATATTTCGAAGATTATTTACAAGGAAGAGGATCGTTATATGCTTCAATTCCCTTTCGACAGCCAAAAAATTGAACTGGTAAAACAAATTAACGAAGCCCTGTGGAGTCACACGCTGAAAGCCTGGCTAATCCCTGCAACGGATGAAGCCATTTTACAGTTCCGGAACTTATTCCCTTCTGAAACCCTGCCTGAAGCCGGGCGCATCCCTTTGGCTGAAACCGGACTTGATGAAAATTCAAGCCATGTACCCGGCAGAATAAGCATGGAGATACGTGGCAGGAAGATCCTTTTAAAATTGCCTAAAAACGACGATGACCTCCGGTTTATACATTCCATTAAATTCAGCAAATGGAACAAGCAAACCCTCTGCTGGGAAATTCCCGATTATTATGACAATGCCACGCTATTGAAACAGCATTTTGGCAACAGGCTTGCCGATTGCCGGATAAAGAATATTGTACCAGCTAACCAACAGCACGGGAAAATTGCCCGGCCCTCGCTACCTGAATATTCTGCCGAAACTGAAGCACAAATAGCGAATTTACGGTTATGGATGGCGCACAAGAGGTACAGTGCTTCCAGT
Source organism: uncultured Bacteroidales bacterium (assembly GCA_903822525.1). GTDB lineage: Bacteria > Bacteroidota > Bacteroidia > Bacteroidales > UBA4417 > UBA4417. The sequence continues at coordinate 4,249 of CAIJPI010000328.1, forward strand.
ATTTCTTCATACACCGAAGCAGTCCGTATATTTATGGGTTTTATATTCCCGGTAAAAGCATCGGAAATGGTTGCTGATGATATGGTTCGGTTTGTAAATGAGTATATTATCGAAAACAAGCTTAGCTATTCGTATCAGAACCAGGTTATTAACGCCATGAAACTCTTTCTGAAAGAAATAATACACAGCAGGCTGGATGTAGCGAAATTTGAGCGTCCCCGCCGCGAGCATAAGTTGCCCAATGTGTTGAGCAAGGAGGAAGTGTCGGCTATACTGAAATCAGCTGTGAATCCAAAGCACAATGCCATGCTGAGCCTGATATATGCCTGCGGACTAAGGCGAAGTGAATTATTGAATTTGGTGCCCGCTGATGTCGACAGTAAACGGAACCTGTTAATTATCAGGCAATCGAAAGGAAAAAAGGACAGGATTGTACCCATTTCGGAAAAGATAATAAGTCTTTTACGCCGGTATTATGCAGGTTACAGACCTAAGAAATGGCTGTTTGAAGGGCAAAATGCCGGAGAGCAATATTCTGAACAAAGTTTGCAGAGTGTGTTAAAGCAGTCGGTAAGTAAAGCAGGAATTAAAAAACCTGTTACCCTGCACTGGCTCAGGCATAGTTATGCCACACATTTGCTCGAAGCAGGAACCGATCTGCGGTTTATACAGGAACTGTTAGGGCATCAGAGCAGCAAAACAACTGAGATATATACCCATGTTTCGACTAAAAGCCTGCAAAATATAAAATCGCCCTTTGATGATCTGTAAATCAATTTAGTTATATATTTGATAAATTATTATATGACTCTTATCATACATATTCAGCCGTTTTAATGGGCAATAATATGATTTTGTCATACATATAAACGAGTTATGGGCAAGTTTAAGACAACGAAAATTCGGATCAAAACTTAAAGACGACAAGAAAACACAAATTTTGAAAAATTATCACCAACTTAAACATTGAAATTTAATAAAACTTGTATTAATAATTAAAACCTCTTTAAATATGAAAAGTAAAATCTTTATTGCCTTCTTTATTCTTGCAACAATTGGGTCAATTCGCGCTGACGAGA
>CAIJPI010000329.1 GCA_903822525.1 uncultured Bacteroidales bacterium
AAAAGCAGAATTTTATCAATGGATTGAGGCTGGCTCCAGTCCAGTTGTATCCATGGGAAACGTATATAGCCCCAATCGGTGGTTACGCCTTCGCAGGCCCATTCACCTTTATCAGCAACGCCAATTATGCCATCTTTAACATTATTGGCTTTATACAGTGTATTTAGACTTGAAGAAGCAGATACCCTTGCTTGTAAGGCTATATTATCTGTTCCTGCCAGCGATTGCAGGCTTAAAAGAGCCAGAAACAATACCAGGCCGTTTTTTTTGATTTTTTCTATCACAATATTCCTTCTTTACGTATTGATTCCAAGATTCTAAAATTCCGTAAAATCAATCCTAATACCCTTCATTCTGTTTTAAATTCCTGTTGTTGTCAAGTTCGCGCTGAGGTATAGGGAACACATAGTTAACGGCAGTTGGATTCGAAGTTTCGCCTTTAGCCCGTTTTACGTTTTCGATCAGGCTGCGTGTACGCACCAGGTCATACCAGCGCTGGCCTTCGCTGACAAATTCGTGCCTGCGCTCATTAAGCACTGCCTGCCTGAAATCACTCTGACTCAATCCGGCAAGATCAGGAAGCACATCGGCAACGCTGTTCCTGGCTCTTTTGCGAATCTGGTTAATAGCATCGTAGGCTTCAACAGTCGGACCAGCATTTGCCTCGTTCAATGCTTCGGCATAAATCAGCAAAATTTCGGAATAGCGCATAACCATAAAGTCAGCACCCGACTGAGTGGTGGCAGAAGGTTTGTATGCATCCTGATCCCAGTATTTCCAGATGTGAGGCTCAAATACATAATTCCAGTAATGATCAAAAAAGGTAACATCTTTACGGTGATCGCCGGTTTCGAAACTATTTATCAGATCCTGGGTTGGAAGCATGGTCTCGGTTCCTGCCGAGAACAATCCTTGTATTGAAGGAAGTCCGGCAATTACCATCTGTGAGTTTTCGGCTGTTGCTTTTTTATAAAACTGTACTTCAAAAACCGACTCTTTGCCATTTTTATTTATCTCCTTAAAATTGCTTATATAATCAGGGAATAGACTATACTGGTTAAGCACTTTTACTTTGTCAGCAGTCAGGTAAGCATTGGTCCAGTCTTCGGTTGTAAGGTACACTTTCGACAGAAGTCCCCAGGCAGCTCCTTTTGTGGCTCTTCCCTTATCATTCGGACTTGTATATTTGGCAGGCAGCATATCAGCAGCCAGGATCAGGTCTTTAATAATCTGGGCATAAACAGCATTTACAGGGGATTTTGTAAGATAAATTTCATCATCTCCCAGACTTGCAGAAACAGGCACTGTATCGAGTGGCACTTCACCAAATAACCTGACCATATTAAAATAAAACAAGGCCCTTAGAAATCTTGCTTCTCCCTGTATCCGGACCCTGATTGCCGAATCCATTTCAATGCCAGGAACTTTCTCCAGCACAACATTTGCCCGGCTGATTCCCAGATATGACCCCTGCCATATTCCGGCCAGGTAATTATTTGACGGTTGAATATCGTAAGTGGTAAACTGGTGTAGATTAGGATCGTTGAGAGTCGGCCTTGCATTGCAATCGTCGGAACTGATATCCTGAACCAGCCATAGCGAACTGCAGTACTGGCTTACTGAACCCAGCACATCGTATACTGCGTTAACAGCGCTGAGCGCATCTTCTTCAGTTTGATAAAAATTATCATAATATATCTGGTGAGGTGCCAGTTCTAGTTCTTTTTTACAGGAGGTAAATACCACCAATACAAAGAGAACAGCTATCGGTACTATATTTTTCATGGTCGTTGTTTTCATAATTTCTTGAACTTAAAAGTTAATACTTGCTCCGAAAATAAAAGTTCTCACCGAAGGATAAGTACCGTAATCGTAACCCATACGTGTATTATCCATACCAAACGACCCAACTTCAGGGTCGAAGCCGCTGTATTTGGTAATAGTAACAGGGTTCTGAGCAGTAACATAGACTTTCACCTTTTTCATCCTCAGCGATTTCATGAGTTGCTCAGGCAGGTCATAGGCAAGAGTGATGGTTTTTATACGGATATAAGATCCGTCCTCGAGATACCTGTCCGACATGTGCAGGTAGTCGGCATTACGGTTTGCCCGTGGATACAGATCGCTTGGGTTTTCAGGGGTCCACCTGTTAAGCAGTTTATCTGAGGCATTCGACAATCCGTTACCTGACTCCAGTTCGAAGCGGTTACTGTTAAGCAACTGGTTACCCTGGCTGCCTTGCAGGAATATGTCAAGAGACAGGTTTTTGAAAGAAAAACTATTCGTCAGTCCCCAGGTGAAATCAGGAAGGGCATGACCGATAATTCCACAATCGTCGACATTAATCTTGCCGTCGGCGTTCTTGTCAACATATTTAAAATCACCGGGTTTAGCATCATACATGGCAGCTTCATCAGCCTGCGCCGTTTGCCAGATTCCGTCAGAAACTAATCCGTAGAAGCTTCCCATTTCTTCACCCTCTCTGATCACGGCCCAGTTCCCGATCTTTAATTTGTACGTATCGTTATTGACATACAGATCTACTCCGTTCAAATCAAGAATCTTGTTTTTATTGAACGAAATATTGGCCGTAGTATTCCATTTGAATGCCTGAATACAGTTTACCGTATTGAGCGAAAGTTCAACCCCTTTGTTACTGAGTTTTCCAATATTTTTCAGGTACGAATTATACCCGGTGGCCCATGGCAGATTAAAATAGTAAAGCAGATCGGATGTTGTTTTATCATAATAATCGATGGTAGCTCCTATCCTATTATGAAAAAAGCTAATATCAATACCACCATCAGCCTGCCGTGTAGTTTCCCATTTCAGATTATCATTTCCGGGATTCGACGGTGCAAATCCGGAAGCTGAAAACGAGTTGTTAAAATAATACGTTGATGACGAAAGGGTGCGGATGAAGGCATAAGGATATATGCGGTCATTCCCGCTGACACCGTAACTTATACGGAACTTCAGGTTTGATATCTTTTCAAATTGTTTGAAAAAATCTTCTTCCGATGCTCTCCAGGCAAATGCTGCCGAAGGAAAAGTTGCAAAGCGGTTGTTTGCACCGAATTTGGATGATCCGTCAACACGTCCTGTTACGGTAAAAAGATATTTTTCCTTCAGGCTGTAATTAGCTCTGCCGAGATACGACACAACAGAAGATTCATTATAACCGGTTAATATGGTGGGTAGATTTGTTGCATTCTGTATCCCGTAAAACCCTAATATATCGTTTGGGAATCCAGTAGCTATATCAATGAAAGTCCGCGCTGAATTCTTCTGGAATGAAAATCCGGCCAGTAAATTGATTTTATGTATCTCCTTTATGGTTTTGTTATAAGTAAGCAGGTTCTCAAAAATATTATTCTCGTAATCGCTTGCAGCATACCGGGCTTGCCCGCCCATAAAAGAACCTGAAAATAAATATTGTGGCGTGTACATATCCTGAACAGAATGATACATATCAACACCCATGCTGGTCCTGAATTTCAGGTCTTTCAATATCGAATATTCGAGGTATGCATTTCCCAGCAGGCGGCTCACTTTATCAATTGCTTTAACATCGCGGGTTACAGCAACCGGGTTGTCGAGCCATCCATCGGCATTAGGATCTGTTAGAGTATACTGCCCCGTGGCATCGTAAACCGGCAGTATAGGATTAAAGATGAGGGCTGTATTAACTACTCCCGGGAAAAAACCACCGGGAGTGTCGGTAGGAACAGTATTCGATACCGTTTGAGTATAACTCAGATTACTTCCGCCAACTAATTTATCGCTGATCTTCCTGTCGAGGTTCAACCGGAATGAATAGCGTTTGAAGTCGGATCCCCTGATGATTCCGCTCTGGTTGTAATAACCTGCACTCAAAGCATAAGTGGTCTTATCATTACTTCCTGAAAAATTAAGCTGGTAATTCCGTATGGGTGCTATCTGGTATATTTTCGACTGCCAATCGGTACCTATGCCTAAACTGTCAGGATTTGAATATAATGGGACATAATTTGCCGTATCGGCATTGAAACCAGCTTCGTCGTATAGTTTAGCAAATTGGCTGGCATTCATTACATACATGCTTTTCGCCTTTTCCTGAACTCCGAAATAGGTCTCGAAACTAATATTATCTTTTCCTGTCTTACCTCTTTTTGTTGTGATAAGCACAACACCATTTGCTCCCCTGGCCCCGTAAATAGAGGTTGCTGATGCATCTTTAAGGATTTCCATCGACTCAATATCATTTGGATTGATCGAACTCAAACCATTCTGCGAAGGGGAACCTGTCCACGACATATCAATCTGGCTCTCGATAAGCACACCGTCAATTACAAATAAGGGCTCGTTTCCGGCCATAATGGAGTTTCCTCCACGAATGCGTAACGACATCGCCCCTCCCGGCTGCGCCGACAACTGCGTGACCTGCACACCCGAAACCTTTCCCTGTATTCCCTGGTCTAAAGAATTAACAGGTATTTTTTTCAGGTCATCAGTACGTATTGAAGCTACCGAACCGGTAAGATCACTCTTTTTAACAGCTCCATACCCTATTACCACAACTTCATCAAGGTCAACACCCGATGTCACCAACTGGGCATTAATCACATTTGTGGTTCCTACAGGAACTTCAACCGTTTTCATTCCTACAAAAGAAAATACGAGTACCTGGGCATTTTCGTTGATCTTCAGGCTGTATATACCTTTCAGATTAGTTGTTGTTCCGGTTGAACTGCCTTTAACAAGGATCGACACCCCGGGAATGGTAGTGCCATCGGCTGCATCAGTAACGGTTCCTGTTATTGTCCGCTGTTGTCCGGAAACGGCAAGTGCCGACATGAAAAGGAAGAGATAAATAAGTGTGATTTTCATTTGGTTTGCGTTTAATTAGAAAGGTTCGATTATTAGTATTCCTGTTTCAAAGTTCATAATATATTAGCGCCTGTAGATGCAGAATAATCCTGCATTTTTCTAGACGTCACGTTCGCTTTCGATTGTATATACAAAGCTGTCAGCCCTGTAATATCCAATATTGTATTCGATGGGCCTTCCGCCGGGATCAAAAACAAATCGCTTTCTTTTCAGAATGGCATCACCCGGGTTAATATTGAGTTTTGTAGCCAGAAATTTGTCGGCAGCTCTGGCCGAAATTTCTTCTTTCGAAAGTTTTGCTATTACGGAATGTTCCTTTTCGAGTATTTCATACAAGGGCTTCGAAAAATCTTCGGTACCCGTTAGGCCAACCATGGGATGGAAATACGAAATGAAATAAACAAAAGGATAGTCGAGTCTTCCACGCAGCCTGGCCATTTTCAATATTTTCTTCCCTTCAGGAATTCTGAAAAAAGCAGCAATTTCCTCACTGGCATCAACCCATTCCACACCAATCTCGTAATTTTTAATTTCGATGCCTTTCGAAGCCATTTCCTGGGTAAAACTCAACCAGTTGTTGATCCGGGTGTCAACACTCTGGTCAGCAGCTTTGGTGCCAACACCTTTTTTCCGGACCAGCAGACCTTCGTAAACCAGTTTATTGGTAGCCTGCCTTACTGTATTACGCGATATTCCTAATTGCTTAGCAAAACTTACTTCATTGGGAAGGAACTTGCCCTTTTTATATTCGTCAGAAGCTATCAACTCACGCAAAAGGTTTTCGACCTGGGCATGTAAGGGAAGAGCACTTTTATGATCAATGGAAAAACTCATAAGCTCAATATTTTTATTTACTACTGAACAGGAATGTATAATTCCTGCCCTGAAATTTTTAATGCGTTTTTACTTTTTGATAAAACTGAAACACTGGTTCAGAATATGATAACAGTAAACGCCACTTTTAAATTCTTTTAAATCAACCTCAACCTCATATTGTCCGGGAAAGAGGACTTTGTTTACCAACGAACGCATTTCTTTGCCATCCATAGCATATATCTTTAAACTCACATACAAGGTTTTAGTTACAGTGAATTTTATTTTAGTCTCAAAGTCAGCCGGGTTAGGGTAATTCTGATCTAAAATTATTCCTACTTCCGTATTGGTTTTTGGTTCAAAAGTTTCTGCAGATACATACGTTGGATCAATCATCGTAAAAGGAACCCGGATAAACAAGGGCCGGTAAATCTCGACATTACCAAAAATATCCCAGAAATTCCCGTTTGTATTGTATGAAACAAGGAGTTTATCATTGTTAAATTGAATATGCGGAAATGCATTGTAGGTAAAACTGTTGGTATAAAGAATAGGGGTTTGATATAACAGTTTCTTATTATAGAAAGGTCCGTAAAGGAAACTGGATGTAAAAGAGTTGATTTTGGCTGAGAGCCAGATTTCCTGGGTAATAAGAGCAAACTTATTATTTAAACGGAAAACACCATATTGCTGCGAAACAGCTTCCATACTGATACGGTGCGTTATTACAGGGTCAGATACCCAGGCAGTGCCACTAAAAAATTCCCATAGACCTGTAATGTTTCCGGCAACTGCACGTGCAACATGAGGATAGCAAATGTGGTAAACGGTATCAGTTTCTTTACGGCCATATATATAGGTATATCCATTCTCGACAAATACACTATTGCCGTAACATACTCCGTTTATATCGAAATACGGGATTTTCGTCATATCCACCAGTTCAATGGCCGGATATGTAAAGCGGGTTAAGTAAGCGCCTGTGTATTTATAATTAAACCCTGCCGGTCCAGTCGACAGTTTAAATTCTGAGAAAAAGATTTTTAGCGTATCATTCTCCAGCAGACCATGTTCGGGCCAGTACCAGGTGGAATCAGGATCTTCAGAAGGGACAAAAGAATTAGGACTGCTGAACGTTCCTCCGTATAAGGCTCTGAGTGAATCGCCATCCTGAAGCAAAGCGCAGTTACGTATAAATGAAGCTCCGGGTGCAATGGAGCTATCTGCATTGGCCGTGCCGATAAAACTATCGCCAAACAACCATAATGTTTTATTTGCTGGTAAAGCAATTGAGAATGTTGCATCTCCTGCAATCCATCCTCCGTTATATTTCCGGATTAAGTAGTTGAAAGTGGAATCCGGAACAGCCTGTGAATAGCCCTGGAATGAAATCCCAAGCATCAATCCAAAAAGAATCAAAGAATTTCGCATGCTTAGCAGAATTTTAGAAAATAGCTGCAGCTATTTTACCCTTTCGAAAGTAAAATACCTGCAGCTGAAAGTATAAATAATACCGGTTAATTAACCACAATCTTCGAGCTAGAAGTATTAAGCCCGCTTTTCAGATCAACAACATATACACCTTTGGGCAAGCTGCTGATATCAAATGAATTTGAGCTCTTGAGCAGCTCTTTTGCCATAACAAGCTTTCCGTTTGAATTGAAAACATTCATCTGTACTACCTGTGATTTATATCCGTCAAAGTTCACATTCAATAAACCCTGAGTTGGATTAGGGAAAACAGAAACATTGGCTTTGCTTAATATATCCTGAATACCCACCGGTTTGGTAACAGTGATCTGAATTGGATCGGTAATATAATCCGAAGGATTTCTGTCCCAATAATCTTCATCACCAATGGAATACCTTAAGTAAAATACACCTGCATTACTGCCTGTATAGATGCGTGGAGTAAAATACAGACTGTCAAACAAGGTCATATCTGCAACTACATTGGTTTTAGCTCCCCACCAATGGTAACCGAAAATGGCCGGTAACGAATCCTGCAGCCTCTGAGAAATTATTGTACTATAAACCAGCAGGCCGGTATTATTATATGCCGGGTCCTGCGAAATAATGGTGTAAGGAATACTGTCTTTTACGATCCAGCCGTTAGGCAGAAGTATACCAAATAATCCAATGTCCTGCAGACCTGGAACTGTCCAGTCGTTTCCTCCGGCATCTTGTTTTGCAATAAGAGGCACATCAAAGTGACTGCTGGTAAAAGCCTGGCTTGGCTGATTAACGGTCGTAAACTCGTAACAACCGACTAATACCATCGAAATAACAAACAATGTGCTTGCTAATGCCAGCATGGTTGTTTTTTTGCTTCCGGCCAAAAAGCCTAGAGTAAATGTTTTTTTCATGTTCAATAAGGTTTAATGATTACTTTGTTTGAATGTTCATACATATGAATGCGATACACAAAACTACTACACTTTTTTTTAGTTTCAAAAAAAAATGCTATTATTAATGATATATTTTCTACCCTGTCAAAATATAACCATCTATATTTCTGAATAACTGATAGTTATAAATATTCAAATTCCAATGTTACTATTTTACAAATAGCAGGCAATTAAAATCTAAGAATAATAGTTGCTATAGTTGCGTTTCGGTCTGCAAAACTCTAATGAAATAAAAGAGAATTGCTGGTTTACTCCTGGTTTACATGTCTGTAATTAATCGAAATAAAAAGGAATAAAAAAGAAAATCAGTTAATCGCAAAATACTGCAATTAACTGATTTACTAGAGCGGAAAACGAGATTCGAACTCGCGACCCTCAGCTTGGGAAGCTAAACCACTAACCTTCTGCATTATATGATATCATTGTGTTTTAAGTTTTTTGTTAACCCATTTTGTAAAACAATTGTAAAAGATCGGTATCAAAAAAAAATTTCTTAAGCAGTTTTATCCTTTTCATCCGACAGTTCAGTACTATTCTCTGAAGCTTTTCCCTGGGAACCAGTAATTCCTGAAGTCACGAACAAATCAAGTTTAAGTTGCGGAGTTGTGGGTAAAACTGTTTGGACAAAAGCGGTAAGCAAGAGGGCTGAACCTGGTAAAAAATATGCCGGATTTGTGTTATAATTGTCATACTGAGGCAAAAACAGACCTTGATATTTCACCAAATGTGCATGAGGTAATGAAAATTGAAAACAGTTGCACAATATGCCATTCCCCGCATTCGTCCGATCAGAAAAAACTTTTGGTATCGTAACAGAAAAAGCTATGCCTTAGCTGCCACAATAAAGATGTTACTTTGAAAGGCGAAAAAACAATAAAGGGGAGTTCTGTAATTTGTAACGGGTACATATGAATTTAAAAGACAATACACACAAAAACACACAGTTACCCATTACGATCGGATAACTGTGTTCCTTTTTCTATACCCTGTTTAAAATCAGGATTGACTTTGACTATTCTTCGACTTCAGATTCTTTAGAATTGTGATGTACATAAACTTTCCGCGCTCCATATGCCGCAGCAAAGCCAATAAGCAACATCGTGCCGCTTCCTATGGGCGCCCCACTACCTACAGGTGCATTGCCCGAAGTAGAAGGATTTCCCGGAGGTGGCGGTGGCTGTGAAATGGCTCCAAGGCTTAACAGCAAAAATCCTGTTATAAGTGTAAGGCTTTGTATAATTTTCATGACAGATACTTTATAAATTTTAGTATTTTATTCTCTTTAAAAGGGTAAATGGAGAAAAGCAGAGAAGTAGGTGTTATCACTTTCCACACTTTTCAATTCTCATCAGGCGTTATTAATTTACCAGCACTTTAGCGGTAAATGTTTTGTTGCCGCTTATCACGCGAACTATATATACACCGATAGCAGAAGGAGCAGGTATTTTGCTCACGCCACTTAATGTAATTATGCGGCTGCTCAGCTGGCGACCCAGCGCATCAAATACACCGATGGTAGATTCCGACTGGTTGAAGGATGGAATATCAATAAACAGGTATCCGTTGCTGGCAAATATACTGCCTGGAATTTCGGTTACTGAAGG
>CAIJPI010000330.1 GCA_903822525.1 uncultured Bacteroidales bacterium
TGCATAAAAATATCGTATCTTTATGCACATCGAGACCGCAGACCGTTTTCATGTCTTTATAGATTAAGTTAAACATTGAGCTTCGAGCTCGTTCATACTATAAAGTTACGGCTGCGGTCTCCGATTTTTATGTGGTGCGTGTATGAATTAGAAATTATTATGTAGGTTTGTGCTGGCAGACAGTTGAGCAACAATTTAATCCCGCACTTGCTATAGCGTCAGCCGTCAGACTGTCTAAAAACCCTTGCCCATTAGATATTCAGCAGTTATTAACACATAAATTTATTTAATAACAACTACCGGATTTTGCCCCTGTTTATTTTTATATAGCATTGATTTTCGGTATATTTACCTCATGAAATTCATCACAGGACAAGACAGAAACCAGATTCCACTTTTTGCTTCATCTATTGAAGCGGCTATTGATCAGGATAACGAAGTTCGATTGATCGACATGTTTGTGGAAAGCCTTAAGTTGGCGGATTATGGGTTTAAGGTAAGCTTTATCGAGAATGGTCGTCCGGCCTATCACCCCGCCGATTTGCTAAAACTCTACATTTACGGATACATAAACCGCATCCGTTCCTCGCGGGCATTGGAGAAAGAATGTGGGCGTAACATTGAGCTGATGTGGCTGATGAAAAGCCTGGTACCTGATCACAACACCATTTCCAATTTCAGGAAAGACAACCCCAAGGCGATAAGTAAGGTATTCAGAGCAACCGTACAGCTGGCAAAGCAATTTGATTTAATTGGCGGCCAACTGCTTGCCGGTGACAGCACCAAACTACGGGCTCAAAACTCTAAGAAGAACAATTTCAACGAAGCTAAGATTAAACGGCACATCGAATACATTGATGCCCGGCTGGAAGAATACAATAAGATACTGGCATCAGAGGACAAGGATTCGGTAAGTGAACCTGAAAAGGTTGAGATCCTGGAGAAAATCAAAAAGCACAAAGAACGTAAAGCCGGGTATCTGGATCTTCGTAAGCAACTGGAACAAAGCGGGGAAACGCAGATTTCAACCTCCGATCCTGACAGCCGCCAGATGATAACACGCAACAATATAACCGAAGTTGCCTTAAGTGCTCAAACAACAGTAGATTCAAAGTACAATATTCCGATCGATTACAAGGTAACCAACCAGCCCGATAACAAAGCCATGGGCGGGATGGCTCGGCGGGCCAAAACCATATTACAGGACAGCAGTTTTACAATGCTTTACGACAAGGGATACCACACCGGTGGGGAGTTTGATTATGCAGAAAAACAAGGTATTGAAGTGATTGTGGCCATTCCCGGTCCAGGCTCGCACGCCCCTGATCCGGCCTTTGATGTTGAACATTTCGTTTACGATAAACAAACAGATACCTACACCTGTCCGGCTGGCAATACACTCAGCAGCAATGGGAACCAGTACGATAAAAACAGCTCAAAAACCAATTATAAAGTAAAGCAATACAAAACCAACGAATGTAAGGGATGCCCGTTAGCAGCCCAATGCACGAAAAGCAAAAACGGACGAATACTGGAGCGTTCCCAATACGCAGATTTGGTAGATGCTAACAAAAAACGGTACGTTATTAACAAAGAAGTCTACCGGCAACGCCAGGCCATCGTTGAACATCCTTACGGCACTATAAAGCGGCAATGGGGATATAGCTACATCATGACAAAAAAGTACATTAAACGAGCTACCTCCGATGTAGGCCTCATATTTACTGTTTACAACCTGCGCAGGATTATGAATATTGTTGGCCACCAAAAGCTTGAAGCATATCTGAAAGCTTTGATTTTTGTTTTTTGCTCAATAATGGCCTGTTTTAAAGCTATTACCCGAAGTAACTTTTTCAGGGTACGGAAATTACTTCTGCGAAATGCTATGCGCATATCAAACCTATTGCTTAATTTTAATCCCGTATTTAGTCTGGAAATTAACTTTGGGAGAGGTTATTAGACAGACTGCCGTTACCGCCAATGTTAGTTAAGAA
>CAIJPI010000331.1 GCA_903822525.1 uncultured Bacteroidales bacterium
CTATTCAGCGGAAGACTGTTTATACTTAAACGGGTACCGTCTACAGCTACCGAACTCAGTTGGGGTGCGTCAGCACCACCTGTTAATTTGTAGGCATCGAGCCCTGTGTCGAAGCCGGGTGTGGCAGGCCAGGCAAAGCGTACGGCCAGATAATCGTTACTGCCTGCAGTTGTTGCTTCGAGGTATAAAACGTTGGGAATTATGGAATCGTTCTTAAGGAAAGGCTTGCTGCCATGCAAACGGCTTGCATTGCTGAAAATTAAAGCCGGCGAAGCAGTATTGGCATGTACGAAAAACGACTGCCCAACGGCTATTTCTCCGTTCATGACTGTTGCAGGTGATGATACCCCGCCTACATAAGAATAGTAGTTGGATGAATTTCCGGGTCCGGCAGCAGGCCAGATGTATATTGCGTCATCAACGGCTGTGCGCGAGGATACTAAATCCCAGTCAATAGCCGAAGGATATGGGTTTGGTACCAGGTTCCAGCCGCGGGTATTACCCGGGGAGTTAATACCTGTGAGTAAGGGTGAGAAATTACCGCTATTCAGATTTCCTGCCAGTGTGTATGTTGTTGCTGCAGCCGGATAGTAAATCATAAAGCCTTTGGCTTCGTCGAGGCTGGTGCCTGTTGCCGAGCCGTAAGCAACCCAGTTGTTGGCTGTTTCGCTGAAGTCGAACAGATATGAACCCAAAAACAGGTTGCTGGTACTTGCATTTTCTGTGGCAAGCGGAACGGAAACCAGGTGGTACTTTTGTATATTCAGGTCGCTGCTGCCGGTGATATATCGTTCGATGGTGCCGGGCACATTTGCTGTAGCATGCAACAGGGAGCCTGTTCCGGTAGCGTCACTTTTTAATACAATTCCGGCTGTGCCAGCGTTGTTGGTAAGGGTGCCGGCAACGGTTAGCGAACCTCCGGGATTAATATGGATGTTGGCGCCAGCGAGTATGTTCAGGTTTGCACATTGTACTGTGGCACCTGTAATTACCGGGAAATTAGATATTCCACCGGATGGAATGATAATGTTGCCCGAAGTGGCCGGAACCTCGTTGTTAGTCCAGTTGCCAGCCGTGCTCCAGTCGCTGCCGGAAGTTCCTGCCCAGGTAGGGATATAGGTGCCGGTAATGCTGACATCATCGATGCATACGCCATAGCCGTATTTTGCATTTCCTTCGAAAGCGATATAATAATCATTGCTGCCATTAGGTAAATTTATAGTTTCTTCCGTCCAGGCAGTGATATTTGAAGTGAAAGCTGCTAATTCAGTCCATGCGCCATTCACAGAGGATTTATAATACACGGTCAATTTATCCTGATCAGCTGACCATATCGCCTGGGTATGCCAGAATTTCAACACCGGGCTGGCTAGTGAAACCAGATTAAGCCGGGGTGAAATCAGCTTTGTTTTGGTATCGGCGGTACCAACATCTTTAAAGCAGGCATTGTAAGTACCTGTATGAGCTGCAACGGGATGGCTGTTTCCACTGCCGGTGGTGAAAACCCAGTCAAGGCGTGAAGAGAGTACTCTTTCCTGCGTCCAGCAATCAGGCATGGCTCCCGAATTTTCGAACCCTATAGCCCAGGGATACGAATCAATTATCTCACATAATGTCTTAAAAGGAGTATTATAACCGTACCATGTTCCATAGGCATTAGTTGCATAAGCTCTCGCATAATATTCAGTATTGGCCTGGAGACCTGTAATTGAACTGCTGAAAGAACCAGTTCCTGTGCCATCAGTTGTATGATTTCCTGTAGCCAAAGGATCAGGTGAGGTTGACCAGCATACACCACGGGCCGTAATTGCTGACCCTCCATCAGATGATATAATACCACCTGAAGTTGCTGCTGCTGAATTTATAGCCGAAAGTGATGTGGTACTCACAATAGCCGCCCCGGGCGTAAAGGTCATATCGAAGCCATATGTTGTACCTTCAGCATTTTCAGCAACCAGCCTGAAATGGTAAGTGGTTCCGGTAACCAGTCCGCTAATCGGGGCATTTACTGCAATAGCACTTGCACCAGACCCTGCTGCTATGGTTGTTGTGAGATTTCCATAGGATGCTGTTGTTCCCCAATCAAAATGATATTCCGTTGCCAGTCCGTTTGGATTAACCGTTCCGTTGAGCGTAGCGGAATTTAACTGAATGGCCGATGCCTCAAGTGTTGTGATCACAGGTGTGTTTGAAAACCTGAAGGACGAAATTTTTGTTGCCCACGGACTCCAGCCACCGAAAGTACCGATATATTCCTGCGTGGTCCAGAAGGTCTGATTATCAGAAGGATCTATATTCATTGATGTGTAATCACCCCAGCGGGTGGCATCTACCATGGCAACTGTTCCGGTTTGAATAATTCCTTCAGGAATGGTAAGTTGGTTTAACGGGTCACTAGCTTTACGGCCTGTAAAATAAATAGAGGGAAACATGGTGCCGCTCGAAACCGAATATGCAAGTCCGATATCACCCATCGCATTCATGGCGATGCTGCCCATCCACCGGTATTTTCCGTCAGCTGGAGCATAGGTGCCTTCCTGGTAGAGAGATAATACACCTCCGGTTCTGCGGTATTCGTACCAACGGATTCCACCAGCGCCGCCACTGCTGACGCTATGGCAAGTAACAAAGGTTTCGTAGCTGCCGAAATTTCGGTACTGGTTTCGGAACATCAGGCGGTCGCTGAGTGCATCCAGTTTATTGGTGGTACCTTGCTGAGGAACCTGTCCCAATGTGATATAGGTTGTATTAGGTAAGACAGTCTGAAAGGTAAATGTTGCATTAGCGGTATTATCCCAATCAGCATGAAAGGCCCAGATCCTTAATTCTGTGGTATTGGAATAAGGACTAAAATATGCAAAATAATTAGGTGTACCGGTTACAGGTAAAGTCCCGTCGCAATCTGAAGGCAACATTGACCAGCATTCATTACCGGTACCAGAGCCAGAACCTCCTATTGTTTCAGTTTTAAAATAAATCATCCTTGCAGTAGGATCACCGTTAAGCATTTTACTGCGCTCCATTACACACGCTGCCGCACCAACGTATGCATTACCACTGTTTGAATTAAACCGATTGATAGCCATATAATACCCGTCATTCCATACACCCAGTTTTGGATAATCGGGCATATAATCGTACTGAAAAGCATAGCGGTAATATGAACCTGTAGGATCGGGAGAGGTAGAAACAGCTATCATTTCATATTGAGTGTAGGAACCTGAAGTTCCGCATTGTATTGCAAATTGGCTGATAATCCAACGGTCGACGGTTTCATCATACAATACTATAGCATCACCGTCATTATGGCCTGTCCAAGGACCGGTAAAATCGCTCCAGATTGTTGCTGTGGTAACCGGGCCGAATAAGGAGCCACCGGTTTTATTGAAAACCTGCAGCATACTGTTTACAACCTGCACGAAATGGTTCGGGCCAACATCACCGGCAGGATCAGGTGGTGTAACTCTGCCACCGGTATTGTTGTTGTTATTTAAGCCATCGAAATTGACGATGGGGTCAACCAGCATCTCTTTGGAAGGATTTGTTGGATAGGCATTCTGCCTTACTCCGTCAATCCATTTCGGATCTGCATCCGGAAACCGCATGATCTGATTTGGGATTTCCCGTTCAATTTCTCTGCCCCATTTTTCCCAAAAATAATCTTTTACAGGTTTCATATCCCGCAACGGAATGGAAACATCGGAATACACGGCTTCCTGGACTACGGGGTCCTGGGCGCTGGCTTTTACCGGCCGCAGCAGGGCAAAACAAAGAACCAGGAAATACAGCAATGTGGTACTATTTTTCATACTTATTTAGTATCTTAAAAATCGGTTAGCACCCTGTAATTTATTAGAGCAAATTAGGTTTTAAAAATTTTACCGCAAAGGTCGCAACGTGATCGCAAAGAGTTGCAGAGAATAGATTTTCACTCTTTGCGTATCTCTTCGCTGTACTGGCATTTTATGCGGTTAAAAGGAATAAAAATGTCATTTTTACAAAAACCTTTAGATTTTTAATCCTGAGTTATTTGGTTTTTTTAGCAGCCTGTTGTATATCAGGTTACAAGTTACGAAATTATAAGATAAAACAAGTGGGAGGGGGGAAATGTTTTTTTGGGGGACGAGGGGCTTGGTTGCCGGCCTCCTAACTTTGAGGAATGGGGGGGGAACTCACCCCCTGCCCCCTCTCTTTGAAGGAAAGAGAGGGGGGGAGACGAGGGGATTGGTGGCTAAACAAAAAAACGCCAATACTACTCCCTGCCGGAGAAGTATCAGCGAATGAGGTTGCTGTGAGGCTGAGGCCTGCTTAGAGGGTATCGTGTGAAGGGCGCAGCATATAAATTTTGCGGGCGGAATAGGCTGCTGCCAGGGCAAATAAGATAAGGGTGCCGTTGCCGATGGGGGCGGCGGGAGCATTCGGTGCCAAGTTGGTTGCCGCACCATGGTTACCCGGAGGAGGAGGAGGAGGTTGAGACCATACTGAGGTAAGTAAGGTAAAAAGAAGAAGACTTAGTAACGATATTTTTAGGATATTCTTTTTCATAGTGCTGTTTCTTTAATATTATTGATTAATTATAACCGTATAATTGTATAAGCCTTTGTCGGTGCGGATGCTTACCACATATTCTCCAGGTGCACGATCAGAACCCGACAGCGATTGGCTGGAGGATACTGATAAACTCAAAGAGAAACTGCCCATTGGCGTTTTTTAGCTGTGTAGTACATTTCTGAGTATCCGGCTGATTTACAAGAAGCAGTTTGTCGTTGTTTAATACCTGAATTCCGCTTTTTGCAGTCTTCGGTATGCCGAGATGTTACCTTATCACTATACACTTTCCACTATTTGCAAAAAATATGATACTGTATAGTAAAAGTTTACAAGCAATTGAGTAAGCAGAATAGTTAAAAAGTGGTCACTACCTGAGACCGGGTAAAGGGTGGGGAAGAGATGTATTCGCTTCCGGAGTATTACCTGGGGTGAGTAGGGAGAAAAGTAGAGGGAGTGGGATGAGTGGGTGATTCAGCAGGCAAGTTGGATAAGCATTATGCTGCTATTTTGGTAAATGGGGATTTAATTCGGACACAAAGATATAACTTATTTAATAACAATTAGCAAACTTAGGATTAAATTTATTTTAGTATGAAACTCGGAGCGATGCTGCCTCGCGAGGGGTTGCTGGGGAGGGCTTTTGTATAGTAAGGGCGCGTGCTATAAACGCGCGCAAATTGGGGCAAAAGGTATTTTATTCTTGTGAAATATACATCTGTCAGGAAGCGGCTTCTTTAGGCGGATTGGTCCGTATGACCCGCTTTTTCAGCTGTTTCTTACGCATTTGGATGTATGCACTGAATTCCTTACGCTCTTCGTCGGTCCACGGTTTGTCTAAAACAGTGAAATCAACATTTTTAGGTTCTCTGATCAGTCCCATCGTTATTTTGTAAAGTATTGATTAATTAATCTTTTTGCAGCCGGTGTTTCGATTATCATTTTCGTTCCTTTAAAATGAGTTGCATACAATGTCAGCTGGTAATGCCTGACCAACACTGACTTAGCATCGAAAGCCAGATAGCCGTCATATCCTTTGTCAAACGAAAGTTTGCATGCAAAAGCGACTAAATTACCAGGAACACCGGAGTAAATTTTTGTTTAGCCCTTGTTGAACTTTGCACTTTCAATCAGGTGCATATAAATATGGTCGCCCTGATCACTTAAACTGATCAGGCCCTGAATGATTTTCGGATTATTCTTTATTACAAGTTTGTATGTTTCTCTGTCACTTAGCTTTAGCTGTTCCTGCCAATTAAATTGCCAAACAGCCTTGTTTATTTGTTTGATGTCCTTACCGGAAAGTTGAAAAATATCTGTATCAAAAACATCACCTGAAACCGCATTCTCAATGGAATTGGTCAATTTGTCGATCTCAATATCAACTAATATTTTTTTAGGTATTTTCACTAATCAAAGGTACAAAATATCTGTTAAATTATGGTTTGCTCAAAGCATAAACCTTTCAATTTTGAACGGAACGTATGGCTTTTCGCTGGCTGACTGGAAAAGTATTGCCGGTTTGTTAGAGGGATTAGGGAACTGACCCACTGAGAGTTTTTTGAGCGGGGATGGGGTTGGACGGGGAACTCACCCCCTGCCCCCTCTCTTTGAAGGAAAGAGAGGGGGGTGGACGAGGGGCTTTTTTGTCGGCCTCCTAACTTTGAAGAATGGGGGAACTCACCCACTGAGAGTTTTTTGAGCGGGGA
>CAIJPI010000332.1 GCA_903822525.1 uncultured Bacteroidales bacterium
CACGCTGAGAAGCCTGCCCTGAGCTTGCCGAAGGGGAGTCGAAGCGGGTTTGGAAATGTTTCTTAGTGTTTCTTAGTGCCCTCAGTGCCTCAGTGGTTAAAAAAAGTTTACCTTCGGTGAGCTCGCTTCGCTCGATTCAGAGTTTCATGGTTTCAGCGTTTCAAAGTTTCATGGTTCAAAGGTTCAAAAGTTCAAGCGTTCAAAGGTTCAAGGGCTGCACCGTTCAAATTTTCGTATTTTTATGTATTCGTTTACCTTCTTAGTGTTTCTTAGTGCTCTCCGTGTCTCAGTGGTTAAAAAGTTCAAAGGTTCAATAATTCTGCCACGCTGAGAAGCCTGCCCTGAGCTTGCCGAAGGGGAGTCGAAGCGGGTTTGGAAATGTTTCTTAGTGTTTCTTAGTGCCCTCAGTGCCTCCGTGGTTTAAAAAACCTCAATGAGCCGCTGCGCTTGTTTCATAGGAGTTTAGTCCCCTAACACTCCATCCCGAACTAAAGGATTAAAGGCTTTAGGTCTAAAAGGATCTCGTCCAGTAGGCAAAAACTATTCAGTTTTCACAACATTTTCAAACCCTTCAAACATTTTAAACCCTTTAAACCCCCTCTATCCCCTCAATCCTTCACCCAAATATTTACCTTTATAGATTAATATTACCTTTGCTCTTCCAATTTAAACAAGATGCCCGATCCAATCCTTTCGCCTACCAATCCCCGTATACGCAATATCGTAAAATTACAGGCAAGCAGCCGCGATCGCCGTCAGCAGAATCTGTTCGTTATCGAAGGATATCGGGAGATCAGCAGGGCAATGGTTTCGGGCATTATTATAAAGGAATTGTATGTTTGCTATGAATTGGACCAGCAGGGTAGGAGTGAGGAACTTATGGGTAACGATAATACCATTGATGTTTTTGAAGTAGGGAAAGCAGCATTTGCCCGTATCGCTTACCGCGAAGGTTCCGATGGGCTTATTGCACTTGCCGAGCCAAAGTACCTTGGCCTGGATGACTTGCAACTGGGAACTACTCCGCTAATCCTTGTGCTCGAATCGGTTGAAAAACCCGGTAACCTGGGGGCTATTATGCGAACTGCCGATGCCGCCGGGATTGATGCCGTAATAGTTTGCGATCCGCTTACTGATATTTATAATCCGAATGCTATACGATCCGGGGTAGGTTGTATTTTCACCCGTCAGACTGTTACTTGCACTTCGGGCGAAGCCATACAATGGCTTAAGTCGAAAAAAATAAGAATTTTTGCAGCAGCGCTAACCGATGCTGCTTTAGTTTATCATACCATGGATTTCAGTGGGCCGACTGCAATTGTTATGGGTACTGAAGCAACGGGACTTAGCCCTGAATGGCTTGAAAAATCAGATGCCCAGGTTATTATACCTATGAAAGGGATTGCCGATTCGATGAATGTTTCTACTTCAGCAGCTGTGCTGGTTTTTGAAGCAGTTCGGCAGAGAGATGCCCGTTCAAAATAGCCATAATTCCATAAGCAGGTTTTAGCTGAGAAAACTTTAGCGGAAATGAAAATGGTGAATTTGAAATGAAAGAGGGTCTGAAAAAAATCTAGTCAAAAAACATCCACGATATCCCGAATTTTAAGGCTGCATCAGCCTGAGGATAATCAGCTACCATCATATAATTGTAGTTCATCAGTCCGGCATTGAAATGCTCATACTTGATGAATAGCCTGGCCCGTTTTATATTCAGGTTTACAAAAGCATCGAGGTAAGGGTAGTTGCCTGATATGTACCTCTTCTGTAAGTAAAAAGCCCTTAAAGCCGGCATATATGCATCCTGGTACCATTCAGACTGATATGTGCCGCTTATACCAATCTGGGCATGAAGAGCTTTTTTGAAAAGTACAACATCATAGCAGAGTGTAAGCTTTCCAATTACTGCTGGCAGCTGAAGAATGGTGTCGGGCGCAATTTGTTGAGCAGCTGCATAAAAAGTGGTAATCCAGTTCCTGAGACGTAATTCTTTGCTTATATGTCCCGATAGCACCGTTAATGCATCAGTATATTGGTGTGGAGTCACATTCTGATCGAGATAAACATAATTGGTCATCCGGGTATACGAAGCGTTAAGGTCGAAGCCTTTGAGTATAACGCCGAATTCGCCTTTTATATAATCCTGTGTGCCAAAGGTGTTTTCCCAGTTAAAGTAATTGGTGTAGTATGTGCTGAAATAATATTCAGGATGCGATATTCCTTTTGAGACGTTAAAATAAGCCTTATGATTTTGTTTCCCGAAAAACTGGTAGAAACTGCCATCGAGTGAATAGTCACCACCTTTATATCCCCCCAGAACCAGAAATGCTGAAGCCTTAAAAAATGTTTTCCTCTTTATAATCCCTTTCAGCATGCCAAACGGTACGGTTTGATGAAAGACCTCATTCAGGCTGTTGTTCTGGTGTAGTTTGTCGGTCTGGAACCGAAGTCCGAACGAATACTGAAGCGGGAAACTCTTGCCAAGCGTATCGGGAACTTCATTCGAATAAACAAGGCAGTTTTCGAAATGGGTATAAAGTACGGAGTCAAAAACGGGAACTGTGTCCGAGAAATAGGAAGGATAAAAACCAGTAGGAGGGGAGTTATCCTCATAGGAATTACCCGTTTTTGAGTATCGAAATGTGTAAACAAACCTTCCTGCATCGAATTTCCGGGGTACAAGCACGGTTGTAGTATCAATTTTCCTTACCACTGTTGGTTTCAGTATATTGAAAAACTGCTGAACCACAAAGCCAGTATTCTTACCACGGTTCATGGCCTGCGAAAGGTTCACAGGTATTACTTTCCTATTGGACTCGCGGTTGTTGGTAAAATAGGATGCATCTGATAATCCCCCGTTCTCATAATTTACAGCCCGGTCGGTACGGTAGGTAATTACCGCACCATAGCGTTGAGTAGGATAAAGAAATGCCGCGTAAAATGTGGCTCCTGCGTTATAGGCACGCTGTCGCAGGTATAAGCCAGGTGCATTGGCAAAGCGCGCATTCAAACCAAGGTAAATACCGCTGCCTATGCGTTGGGAGAATACAGCATCCAGTTTTTGTTCTTTAACTGCTCCCAGGTAATACTTGAGATGCGAATAGGGGCTGTCGCTGATATAAATCTTAATGCTGTCGTCTTTTAGCTTATAGGGCTCAAAAACATCAGTCCGGAACCTGAAATTGGAGTTTGGTTTGAGAGAAAATTGTAGCGGGCTAACAGCTGTGCCGGGATTTCCCAGGGTTGCAAAAAACTGGTTATTCTGTTTTGTTACATCGTATTCCTGGAACTGGTTGAGCGGTTTCGAAAGGGCATAGCGGGTGTATGCACCCTGTTCGTTTAGTGAAAAATAACTGACAAATACCGAATCGGGGCTATGAACATCTTTTTTAGCAGCATCTTCATTGTCGCCTCCCGGATCTTCGCCTTCACCAGAGCGTTGTGCAAAGGAACCCGGAACGAGTAAAGCTATCATGAAAATTGTGAAAATTATGCGAAGCAGGCTCATTTGGATTCGGATTGTCTATTTTCGGGTGAAGGCTGCAAAAGTACTGAAAAATCGGATAATGGCAGTGTGTAAAGTTGTATCCTATGCAAACTGGGCGTGTATTTTAGAAAGCTGCAACCATCTGTTTCAATAAGCATGAATATTTTGAGTGGTGTTAGCAGATCCAGGGCAAAAAAAAACCCTACTAACTTTCGAAAGCAGGGTTTAATAAAATTCGGCAGCGACATACTCTCCCGGTTTGATCCAGTACCATCTGCGCAGGCGGGCTTAACTACTCTGTTCGGAATGGGAAGAGGTGGGCCCCGCCGC
>CAIJPI010000333.1 GCA_903822525.1 uncultured Bacteroidales bacterium
TCAATCTACTGTCAGGCTGAGAAGCCTGCCCTGAGCTTGCCGAAGGGGAGTCGAAGCCCACTAAATCATCTCAATATTTTCGTTTTAGCGTTGAACGAGTGCATTTCGACTTCGCTCAATGTGACAGAAATACAGGGTTTTGATGTCTGAAAGTAGTTTTTGCCATTTTTAGACAGTTGCTTATAATTTTCTTATTTTTGTATTTCCGATTAAGCTAATCGTCACACCCGGTCGTATCTGCTGTTACTTTGTTTTCTCCATAGCCAGGCTGAATCAGGAACCACTACAAATTTCTTTGTCTGCTCGTATAGGATCCCGTAACCCTTCGGATATTCCTTTTCAAATTTATTTTTCGCCCTCTTTGTTTGAAAAACAGTATAAAAAGGCAATCTGTTAATGGAGAAAACAGGATTTTGACAATATGCTTGCAGCCTGGTTCTCCAATGATATTCTATCGATAAGTTTAGTGCATTTCAAATTTAATTATGTCAAACAATTTCAAATTTTAAAACTATGAAGAAAATTACTTTTATCGTTTTACTGCAGCTTTTGGGCTTTGGAAGTATGCTGAATGCACAGGAATATTCCAACTATATTTCCTGTAAAGTGAATGGGAAAGAGTACAAATCGGAAGCCAGAAGGATGAAAATCCCAATGTCAGGGTTCGAATACCTTGCCCTGGCAGCATTCCAGGTTAGTCCTGATGTGCAGGTGTGGATCAGGCTTTGTTATTTCTCTGACAGCCTTAAAGCAGGTACGTATGCTATTCTGTCGGAACAGGACATGGAAAAAGAATCAAGGAAGAAAGCAGACCGTGATCTTGTATGGGTTTTTGTTGATTATACCGAAGAAACCAAGGGCCTGGGACATGCTTATCACGACGGAGAATCGCTGAGTGGCACACTCACTATTGATAAAGTTTCCAAAACCTCGATTTCAGGGAGTTTTGAAGCAAATCTTACCGGTGTATTTTACAAAAAGAGAGCTGTGGCTACTGTAACAGGTTCCGGTCTCAAAGCCAACCTTGAACGAAAGGCTTTCACAAAAGCCGGTGGCGGGATGCTGGCAAACGGCGGTCCCCACGACCACGACAACACTAAAAAAAGTGATGAAACCGACAGTATAGTGCTAACTGAAGGAAAGTTTCATGTTGACTGGACTAAGGCAGAAAAGCCAGGTAAATAAAAATCTTTATAATAGTTAAAGATCCTTCAATACTTAACGTTGGTATAAAGAGCCAGGGTTTTATTAGTATGTATAGGAATTGAAAAGATGATCCGGGCATTTTTTTTAAAGGACACATTTCTCAATAAACAGTTTTTATAAAGCTAAAGTGGTAAATTTGGGCCGGGCAAAAGAAATTTGCTTTCGTGCTTTTGCTGCTGTTAACCACTTTTATTAAATCTCTGTTTTGGAAATAGCTGACATTCTGATTATTGGCGGAGGTCCCGCAGGTTTATTTACAGCTATTAATTGTAAGGGACGCCGTGTTATCGTTTTGGAGAAAAATACCGTTCCAGGTAAAAAGCTTCTTATTTCCGGTACCGGCCGCTGTAATATTACGCACGATTGCAAACTCAGCGATTTCTTTAGTCATTACGGTGAAAATTACCGTTTTCTGAAAACAGCTTTACATAGTTTCACCAATACCGACCTGATCCGTTTCCTGGAAACCCACGGACTGGAAACAGTGGTTGATAAAAATGGTAAAGTATTCCCTGCATCGCAAAAATCACAGGACGTTTTAGCGGTTTTGCTGAAAGCATGTAATACGAACAAAGTTGAAATCGCATGTAGCCATACAGTTCAGGAAATTGATAAGAGCGATCAGGGATTTACGGTGAAAACCGGTTCCGGAATCTTCAGGAGTAAATTTCTTGTAATTGCTACCGGCGGAATGTCGTATCCTGCTACAGGTTCAACCGGCGACGGGTATCATTTTGCCAGGATGCTGGGGCATTCGGTGGTTCCTCCCAAGCCATCGCTCAGCCCTGTTATCGTTCGCGATTACAATATGGCTTCCATTTCGGGTGTATCGGTACAAAATAAAACGATTTACCTCTACAGGGGCGAAAAGAAAATTGCCGAACATTGCGGTGATATCGGCTTTACACATAAAGGGCTGAGTGGTCCCGGGATTCTTGATTTTTCGCGGCAGATATTGAGTGGCGATATTTTAAAAGTGAATTTAGCTGATACTAAAGCCGATGATTTCAGGAATGAAATAATACAAGCCTCAGATAAAGAAGGCAAAACAGCCATACAGACGTACCTGAAAAAATTTGACATTCCCCGCAGCCTGCTTCTGCTGGTGCTCAAATCAACAGGTGTTGAGCCGGAATGCCGGTTAGCCGAAATCACTAAAATACAACGGAATCAATTGGTGACGGCTTTCTGCGAATTTCCTTTTCTGGTAGGGAAGGTGGGCGGTTTTAATATGGCCATGGTAACTGCAGGTGGAGTAAGCCTCGACGAAATAAATCCCAAAACAATGGAATCGAAGCTGGTTGCCGGACTATATTTTGCCGGTGAGGTATTGGATATCGATGGCGACACCGGCGGGTATAACCTGCAGGCCGCTTTCTCGATGGCATTCCTTGCAGGCAACGAATTATGGAATAAACAGCCCTAACCCCCAACCCCTAATCCCTTCAACTACATCATTTTGTGCTTCTCAATCAGCTCAAAGAAATTCTTCTGATACGTGTCGCTGACAGGTATCAGTAATTCCCCGATTTTGATCTGTTTGCGCTCTACAAATTCTATTTTATCGATAGCAACGAAAAACGATTTATGAACCCTGCAGAATCCCGGTTCATGAAGTATCTCTTCGACGCCTTTGGCATTCATAAGGGTCATAATCCGGCGGGTTTTGGTAACGATACGCCAATAGTCGCCCATACCTTCAACATACAGTACTTCCGAAGCATTTACTTTCTCAATGCGGGTTTCAGTCTTTACAAAGAAAAATGCATTGGTATTGATGTTCGCAGCCCTTTCAGGCTTCTCAGCCGGGCTTGCATCAGTTTGTTTCTGCATTTGCTCCAGTGCTTTGCTGGCACCTTTCACAAAGCGTTCGAAAGGAATGGGTTTCAGCAGATAATCGAGCACATCAAGCTCGAAACCCTGTATGGCATATTGATCAAAAGCAGTGGTAAATATAACAATAGGTTTGTTCTTTAACGAATGGAGCAACTGTATGCCGCTTAGTTCTTCCATCTGAATATCCAGGAACATCAGGTCAACTGTATTCATCTTAAGGTACTCAAGCGTGTCGATAGCATTGCTGAAGGTTCCTACCAGGTTGAGGAAAGGAACCTTTGCACAATATGCCTTCATAATGTCGAGGGCAAGCGGCTCATCGTCGACGGCAATACAATTGATTTTCATTTCAATTCATTATTGTTAATACGATAATAAATTTCTGCTCACTTATGTTTAATGTTAATTCGTGTTTCCCGGGATACATAAGGCTAAGCCTTTGTTTAATATTCTGAAGGCCAAATCCTCCCGATTCATCAACGGCCACCTGGTTGTTTTTCTTTATGAAATTTTCAACAGTGAAAATCAGCCGGTCGGATTCCATGTTTAAATGAATAATGACACCGGGCTCATGGCTTTTATCGCCGTGTTTGAAAGCATTTTCGACAAACGGAATCAGCAGCATGGGTGCAATCGTCCGGTTTTCCATCGATCCGAACACTTTTATGTCAACAAATCCTTTCTGCGTTAAACGCAGTTGCTGCAATTCGATAAAGCTGTTAAGGTATTCAACTTCCTTAAAAACAGGTACAAAATTGGTGTTTGAATCGTAAAGCATATAACGCATAATACTCGAAAGCTTCATAACAGCCTCCGGTGCTTCATCCGATTTGTTGTACACCAGCGAATAAATATTGTTCAGGGTGTTAAAAAGGAAGTGCGGATTGATCTGTGATCGCAGAAGGGCAATTTCGCCTGCCTGTCGTTCTTTTATCAGCTCATCCTTATATTTCTGCGATTCAAACCAATCGATGCTGAAACGGATCAGCATCGCATAAATACTGAAAACCAAAGTGACATATATAGTTTTCCACAACCATACAAATTGAAACTGAAGTTCGCTTGCAGGCATTTTAACTATATACTTCCAATAGGCAATTTCTATTGGCAGCCTGACTGCAGATAAAAGAGCCGCCAGCAAAATCACAAAGGGGAATACATACCATTTACGGCTGAACCTGAGCAGGGTAGGGATCACGTAATAAATGGTGTAAAAGACAAAAATATTAAACAGCGTGGTAATAAATATATCTTTCAGGTAAATATTGTCCTGCAGGTATTTGGGGTCAATCTTGTTGAGATATACCGGAAACAATGCCTGGTTGAGCATATAAATCCAGAACAGAACATGAATAAGGACTTTATATCTGCTTTTCATAGGTTGTTTTGAGGAGTGCTGTGTGCTTAGTGCTGTGTGCTTAGTGCTGTGTGCTTAGTGCTGTGTGCTTAGTGCTATGTGCTTAGTGCTGTGTGCTTAGTGCTGTGTGCTTAGTGCCGGGTTCTGAAATCCGAAATCCGAAATCCGAAATCCGAAATCCAAAACCCAACATCCCTACCAAATATCCGCCCTGTTTTCAGGCGCAATATACCTTTTATCAGTTGGTTGAATATTAAAGGCTGTGTAGAAAGCAGGTATATTGTAAACTATAGCATTCACACGTGCATCGCCGGGAGAGTGAACATCTTCTTTCAGGCGGCGCATGGTTTCTTCGTCGCGGATATTGGCCCGCCACACCTGGGCATATGAAAGGAAAAAGCGTTGGTCGGTAGTAAATCCGTCAATTTTTTCATCCTTGTTTTTACCGTTGAGTGCTTTCTGTAAGCCGTTGTAAGCTACATTCATACCTCCCAGGTCTGCAATATTTTCACCCAGCGTAAGTTTACCGTCAACATGCAACGAATCCAGAATTTTGTAGCTGTCGTACTGATCAACAAGTACTTTTGTTTTGGCCTCAAAGTTCTTTGAGTCCTCAGTCTGCCACCAGTCGTGGAGGTTGCCTTCCTTGTCGTACTGACGGCCCTGATCATCAAATCCGTGTGTCATTTCGTGCGATATTACCATACCGATAGCACCATAGTTAACTGCATCGTCAGCATCCATAAAGAAGAACGGTGGCTGAAGAATAGCGGCAGGGAATACGATTTCGTTCATATTCGGGCTGTAATAGGCATTGATGGTCTGAGGTGTCATGCCCCATTCGCTGCGATCGACAGGCTTGCCGATTTTTGCAATGCTGCGGTTTACCTCAAACTGACGGGCATTTTTATTGTTGGTGTAATAGGATTCAGTGCCTATTGTAAGCGTGCTGTAATCAATCCATTTATCGGGATATCCGATTTTTACATTGATTTTAGCCAGCTTGGCCTGTGCTTCCTTTTTTGTGATATCTGTCATCCAGGCAAGTCCGTTGATACGTTCGCCTAACGAAACTTTAAGGTTATTCACCAGTTCGACCATACGTTTCTTGGCTTCGGGAGGGAAGAATTTCTGAACATAGAGTTGTCCGACTGCCTCACCCAGTGAACTGCTGGTTTGATCGATCATGCGTTTCCAGCGTGGACGCTGTTCTTTAACGCCCGATAATACAGTTCCGTAAAATGCAAAATGTTCCTTGTCGAAATCAGTCGAAAGTGAGGAAGCGGCCGAATTAATCAGATCCCAGCGGAAATACACTTTCCAGTCAGCAACCGAAACTGTAGTTATCATTTTAGCCATGCCGCTCATAAATTTAGGCTGACCTATGTTTATTTCGTTGGTAACATGAAGGTTAATGCCTTCGAAGTATCCTTTCCAGTCGATGCCCGGTGCCATTTTCTCCAATCCGGCGAGGTCGGTTTTATTATAGTTTGCCTTTGGATCGCGCAGTTCCAGGCGGGTGGATGAAATCGTTGCCAGTTCAGTTTCAATTTTCATTACTACATCAGCGTCTTTTGCAGCCTGATCGGGAGCAGAGCCTGCCAGGACGAACATTTTAGCCATATGTTTAAGGTAACTTGCACGAATTTCTTTCGACCTTGAATCTGTGCCCAGGTAATAATCACGATCGGGTAATCCGAGGCCACCCTGGTATGTAGCTGCAATAACCTGATTGGAGTTTTTTTCGTCAGGGCTGCTGTACAGGTAGAACAGGGGATAATTGCCTGAAGCATGCTCTAAAACCAACATTTTCTGAACATCTGCCACGGTAGTAAAAGCATTGATCTGATCCAGTTCGGCTTTCAACGGGCTTATGCCATTCTTTTCGATTTTAACCGTGTCCATTCCGGAATTGTAAAAATCACGGATTTTCTGGTTCACCGATCCCTCAGCTGCATTTTTATCAGCTGATGCTTCAGCAAGAATGGTTTTGAGTTGGGTGTAGTTTTCCTCTTCCAGTACTTCGAATGCGCCATACCGGCTGTATTCGGCAGGAATAGGGTTGTTTTTAAGCCAGGATCCGTTTGCATACCTGTAAAAGTCGTCGCCGGCTTTTACCGTGGTATCCATATTGGTGGCGCTTAATGCAGCACCGGCTTTTTTGTCGTTACCGGTATTGCCGCATCCGCTTGTTCCCAGTGCAAGTGCTATAATTCCGGCAGCAGCCATAAGTGAAGGGTTAAATGAAAAGTTCATGATTCGTAATTTGTTGGTTTTAATTTAAGTTTACATGAATAGTGAATGTAAAAGTAAATAATGTTGCGAAAGTACTAAAAGTTAATCGTTAAGTGCCAGTGTGTAATCGCTGTAAGCTGTTATATGATCGACAGCTGCTCACTTTTACATTCATAGTGTCGGATTTCCGGCTGCATTTGACCATGATTTCCGCATGGCAGACGCAATATTTTTCAACAATTTGACACCTGTATTTATGTTTTTTTGAAATGATTTATCTACCTTAGCCATTGAAAATTATTCGTCTGCTCATGGCAAACTTGTTTACGGAAAATAAAATAGAAAAGCGTGACCGAAGGAAGGTTCAGGCTGAAAACAGGCAGTGGAAGGCTCGTAAGCGAGCCCATCGGCGTATTCAAAGGGCCGAAGCCTGGTTAAACTTCCAAAAACAATTCCGGACTTTTATTGCCAATCCTTTCGCAAAGCGTAAGCTGAAAGGGATTAAGAAGCAACAAAAGGAATTTCTGGATGTAGTCAAACGCGATCGCAAACTTTCGAGACAGAAATGGCAGGAGACCTTTCATAAAAATTTGCTGATCCTAAGGTCATCGTCTGACCTGAGGACGAAGTTGATTTATACTTTCCTGCACTCATCAGCATACTTTGTATTTACATTTCTTTTAGTCTATATTATATATCAGTCTGTTACCATCTTTGTAGCTGCTTCTTTCAATATCCCGGTTGAATGGGTTTATTATCGTTTGAAGTTCCCGCTTGATACTTTTTCTCCCTTATATTCCCGCTTTGCCCTGGTAATGATTTTTGCTTCGGGGCCTTTCGTATCGCTGGTTTTGGCATTTATCTTCCTGAAGTTGTTTTTTATCAATGATCCTTTCCTGAAACGGTTTAAACTGTTCTATTTATGGGGTTTTATCTGCGGAAGCAATATGTTTTTTGGCGCCTATATAGCAGGTTTCTTCACCCGCACTGAATTTATATACATGTCCGAATGGCTTTTTATGAGCAGTATGTTTGATGTTGAAGAGATAGTTTTTACAGTGGTTTCAATAGTAACTTTGTTGGTAATGGCCCGTATTGTTACCCCATTGTTCCTGATGTCGTCGGGTTCGGTAACACTTTTGCAGCCCGGCTTCAGGTTCTTCTTTATGATATTTCAGGTTATTCTGCCATGGCTGGCAGGTATGCTGATTCTGTTCCTTATCACCCTGCCATCACCTTATATCCCGCTTATATTAAAAACAATTACTCCAGGCCTGATCCTGATTCCGACTCTTTTCTTTTACGACTCCGTAAAATTCGAAAATATCCATAAAACCGGTGTTATAAAGCGCAGCTACTTCCGCTGGAGCATTATTATTGCCGTTATCGCATTATTGTTTTTTTATCGTGTTATTCTGAATATCGGCATCAGGATTTTGTAGATTAATTTAAGGCTGACCTCATACTGTAGCAGTAAATACTGCCCTGTTAGGCAGGTATTTGGCTTTCTTTGACAATTATAGAACACTGAAAACACAGATGTTACAGATTAACACTGATAATTTAAAAATCCGTGCAAATCCGTTTAATCTGCGTCATCCGTGTTCTATTTCTGGAAAGCGATTGATGATTAAGGGATAAAATGGATCCACAGAAAACACTGATAAAAATGGATAAGCGCTGA
>CAIJPI010000334.1 GCA_903822525.1 uncultured Bacteroidales bacterium
CACTGTTGTCCGATAAAAGTACAAAATAATTTTCTGACTTCATAACTATTTGATAGACAGTACGCACGTTGACACTTTTTTTGTTTTCACAAAAGTAAGCCCCTCAAAATAACGAGAGTTGTTCCTCATTTCGAAGGATCTTTTGCCAGTCTTTATCAGGGTTTTCAAGAAAATTCAGCAAATGAATGTAGTTGAACAGGTGTATTTTGCAAAAACTGACAAGATTAGAGAACGCCCAGCTTCTTTTCAACGTTTTTTGGATGACTGTCATAAGTAAATTGGCGATCAATGTGCAATAGATTTGGATTTTTATGGCATTTTCATTGTCACCTAGAAAATATTTCAGAGGAAAATTCTGCTTTAACTGCTTGAATAGCAATTCTATCTGCCAGCGTAATTTATAAAGGGCAGCAATCAAGTCAGGTCTCATTTCAAATAAGTTGGTTAAGAATTCAAACTCACGTTTAAGCTCTCTATCATAGTATCGTACCTTCCTAAGTTTTAGTTTACTTTCAGGATTTGTTCCATCTTTGACGGTGAGTTCGATGATTTCATCTTCAAGAACACCAGAGTGAATATCTTCTGAGATTTCATTTTGAGAAATAGACTCATAAACAGCGTTATCTTTAATTCGGGTAACAAATCCGGTTTCGTTATCGCTAAACTTTTTGAAAGCCTTATAGTCATTGTAACCCTTATCAAACACGTAAATAGTGTTTGAGTCAAGTTTTAGTTTACTTAACAAGACATGGTCATTCGTGGCTGCACTGGTAAACCATACCAGCTTGGGGACTGTTTCATCAACATTAATAACAGTATGTACTTTGATTCCGCCTTTGCGCTTTCCATCTTGAGGTTCTCGTCCAACGCATTTTAAAATGTCCTTAAATAGGCTTATAGTAGTGCTATCAAAGATTTCTATCTTCTTATTAATGACATCTTTAATTCGGCTGTCCGAGAAAATGTGTCCATATTTTAAGAAGAGCTTGTTGTAAATGATCCCGAAAACTTCAGCATCCCGTCGCTGGTTTGCATCGCCAAGAGTGCTTTTCTTTGGGATATGATCCAATTGAAAATGCTTGGTCTTCCCTGATAATCCTAACATGGCGCCTGATACTTCTCGCAATGATGAACATTTTGCAAAGGCACAGAATACCATACTTATCAGATGATCCTTGATTTTAAACTTCTTTACATACCGATCAGAATTACACTCTTTGGCAGCATTTGAGATAATTGAAGAGTCTATTAATGAAATCAGCTGTCCGAAAACGGATTGCCCGAAAAAAAATGTAGTTTTGCTCAATGTAGTGGAGTTTTTTAGTCGAATCAAAACTACAAATTAAAGGAGCCGGACCTATGGTTCGGTTTCCTTTAATTTTTTACCGGACAACAGTGATTTAAAAAGCAGTTAGTGTTTAGAATCTGTATATTTGTTTGCTATACAGTCCCTGTTATGAGAATCGGCATTATTGGAACACGTGGTATCCCGAACAATTACGGTGGCTTCGAACAGTTTGCCTCACGGCTGGCGCCAGGGCTTGTGGGCTATGGCGCTGAGGTATGGGTGTATACGCCTCATCATCATCCATACCGGGAGCCACAATGGAAGGGTGTAAATCTTATCTCTTGCTATGATCCTGAAGTAAGGGCAGGCACAGCCGGGCAGTTTGTGTACGATCTGAATTGTATCCTCGACAGCCGTAGCCGCAGGTTTGACATTCTTCTACAGCTCGGATATACCAGCAATTCTATATGGTCGGGACTGTTGGACAGGAGTTCGAAGGTAGTTACCAATATGGATGGACTCGAGTGGAAACGGTCGAAATACTCTCCAGCAGTGCGGAAGTTCCTGCGGTATGCCGAAAAACGGGCTGTGCGTAGCAGCGACCTGCTCATCGGAGATTCCGAGGTTATCTGCCAGCATCTTAAAGACGCTTATGGAGTCAATTCAACATTCATTCCCTATGGTGCAGATATCATTGAAAATCCGGGCCATTCCGGCTTAGCGGCACTTGGGATTGAACCTGGTAACTATTTTCTAATCATTGCCAGACTCCAGGAAGATGCGAATATAATGATGCTTATCAAAGGTGTTTTAGCCTCTGCTTCCCGGCTTCCGCTTGTAATTGTAGGAAATGTCAATAGTAAATTTGCACGCAAACTCCAACAGGAATATGCATCGGAAAATATTATTTTCATGGGCGGAATTTTTGATATGGATCTGCTTAACCAACTGCGCTACAATGCATTACTATATTTTCACGGTCATATGTCGGGTGGTACTAACCCATCCTTGCTTGAGGCTATGGCCGCTTCATCACCAATATGTGCCCACAACAATTTGTTTAACAGGTCGGTATTAAATGAAAATGCATGGTATTTTACGGATGCACAGGATGTTAAGCTCAGCGTTAAGGAGGCAGAAGCTAATGCGTTCCCGAATACATTTATTCCCCGGAACCTTGAGAACATAAAAAGAAACTATAAGTGGCAGGAAATCATTCAAGCATATTATAAAGTATTTTGTAATTTAGTTTGATAATTCAGAATAGGTAAATCATAAAATCATATACATTGTATTTCAAACATTTAAAACAACTTAAACTGATTTCTTCGCGCGGTGATTTCGTGCTGATGAACCTTCTTTTCATTGTTTATTTCTGTTTGCAGTGCGACTTTAGCGGATGTTTCGGCCCGAAATACCTGGCATTTTATCTCTACCTGAACCTTTCATGGCTCTTTCTTCATTATGCTGTCGGCCTTGATCGTCTGGAAGTTAATTCGAAACGAAAAATAGTATTTATCGCTTATTTGCAAAGTCTTATATTTTTCTTTTTCCTTTTCCTGCTGTTTTTTCAGCTGACGCCGCTGTCGTATTATCCGCGTACATTCATTAAAGTATTGTTCCCCTTGTATTTTATAATACTGATAGCTTGGAAGTTAGCTTTATACTTCCTGGTATATTATTCGAGGAAACAGGGATTACACCTCCGCCAGGTTGTTATTCTGGGTGATTCGCCACGTACCCGGGACCTTATGGCGTACTTCAATGCAAACCCAATGCACGGGAGTAAAGTTATCGGCCTTTTCGGCTTACAGACTGATGCAAAAAACCATTCGGAATCTGCATTACTCCAGTTAATGCCTTATCTCGATAAAGGAAAGATCGACGAGATTTATATTGATATGCAGGTTGTTGAACGGGAGCTGATACTGGATATTACCCGGAAACTTTACGATCATGCCGTGAAAGTGAGGATCTTACCAGACCTGGGTGATTTTTCCCTGAAAAACAATGAACTGGTTTATTACGGATCATGTCCGGTGATACAGGTTCACGCCGGACCCTTAAACTACTGGTACAACCGCCTGATGAAGCGCACAATTGACATCATACTATCGATGGCCGTAATAGCAGGTTTTTTATCGTGGTTCATTCCTGTATTGTTCCTGATTTCTTCGCGAAAAGGTTTTCGCGCTTTGTTCTTTATCCAGAAACGAACCGGTACCGATGGAAAAGTTTTTAACTGCTACAAATTCAGGACGATGGTGGAAAACCCTGAATCCGACAGCAGGCAGGCCAGTTCTGGCGACAAGCGGATTACCAGGATAGGCAGGTTCCTGAGGCACACCAGCCTGGATGAAACTCCTCAGTTTGTTAATGTTCTCCTCGGCGGGATGTCGGTTGTTGGTCCAAGGCCTCACATGTTACAGCATACGGGCAGCTACAAACAACTTAATGAGCGTTTTATGCTGAGGCATTATGTAAAACCCGGAATAACGGGTCTGGCTCAGGTTAGCGGAAGCCGCGGAGAAATCCGCGATGAAGAATCCCTGTTCAGGCGCGTGGAATTCGATGTTAATTATGTGGAGAACTGGTCATTCAACCTCGACATGAAGATTATGCTTATCACCGCCTGGCTCATGATAAAGGGACAAGCTGAAGCTTACTGATATTCAATATTTTACCATGAAAACCGGTAATCCTTTACGAGGGAATAGGTGGGATTTTCAACGGAACACTTTGTGTCTGCAAGTGTATAACCCGCTACTGCAGTACTGAGTGCCAGTAGCCGTTCAACTGCATGGGCAGTGGTACCATCTTCCTGCCCAGTTTCGGATTCAAAATCACTGCGCTCCAGCTGCAGCTGCAGCAAGGGTTCAAAGGCTTGTGGACGAGCGTAGAACATCGAACCAGCGGCAAAATCAAGATGCTGCATCTCCTGCAGTGTGGCACCCATACGTTCGCCAAGATGCTTCACCCTGGCCGCATTCGAACCGTAGTAAAATCGCATCGGGATTATATGTCCGGCAGGAGCCATCATCCCCAGACCAGGACATTCAGAGAAAACGGCAAGTGCGCGATTCACACTTTCTGCGTCTAAGAGGTTGTTGTACAGCGAGTCAGACCATTCCGACCCTTTGCGGCGACGGTTTGTTTTTTTTGTGTGGATTTTCAAAATAAGGTCAGGATTTGCAGCCCAGAGATCTTTCAAAACTTCCAGAAATGGCAGAATATCCCTGCCTCTGTTTTCTACTGTCCTGATTTCGTAGGGGAAGGGGTACCCGGCCAGCAGTGATTTAATCTCCTCAGTCTTTTCCTCTGGTGCCGAAATGTACAAACTGATTATTTCGGCAGGAAAGGAACCGAGGTGGTCGAGGATAGCCCCAAGAACTTCGGGATAATAGGCATGGCAAATTACCGCAAGCTTCCGCACAGGTTCTGCTGGCTCCGGGGCTGGCCTTAGAGGTGTCTTGTTGATGAGAGGCTGTATTTCAGGCATAAAGATGCGGGCAGCTTTCCAATATCCATAGGCCGAAAGATGCGATAACAGAAAGGGGAAGGCTCCGAATAAGAGGTCTTTAATAAACTCTTTTCCTGGCCTCGAAACCGGGAGTCTTTTCAAAATACTGAAGATCATAACGCTAAGCCTTGCATAATAGAAGTTCAAAAATACGCTATCCGGCCGAAACAGCAGGGTATTTCAGGAACATTTTTAAAGCCGGTTTAACAGGCTACAGGATTTCCGCTATATTTACACTTTCTATCTGGAATTAAGAATGGTGAGACTCCAAATCCGTGAATCCTTTGCTGAAGCCTGGTCCGACATTAGCCTGGGGCTGAAAAACCACCATGTAATAACGGTGCTCGGAATGCAGGATATTCTTACACGTTACCGGCGTTCTAAAGTAGGGGCGTTCTGGCTTACAATCGGAATAGCCACCACAATTGCTACCCTTTATATTGTTTTTGGAACACTTTTCAAACAAAATATCAGTGAATTCCTTCCCTACCTTGCAATCGGGGTAATACTCTGGAATTTTATAAGTTCGGCTATTCTCGATGGAGGTAACAGTTTTATAGTTTCATCCGATACCATCCTGCAGGTAAAAATGCCACTTTTTGTGCATGTTATGCGGGTTTTATGGAGTAACACTATTATACTGGCTCATAATGTTGTTATCCTGCCACTGGTGTTCCTTTTCTTGTTAAAGCCCTTAAGTTTCGTGGCGCTGCTGGCAATTCCCGGGATGCTGATCGTAATGCTGAACCTTTCGTGGATTATGCTGATGTTATCTGTAATATGTGCCCGTTATCGGGATTTTTCAATGATCGTGCAAAATGTAACCCAGGTGCTTTACTTCTTTACACCCATTATGTGGAGTGAAACACTTATGCCTGAACGTGCAGGAATTTTACTGAGAATCAATCCGTTCTATCACCTGGTTTCCATTGTGCGGGCGCCCTTGCTCGGAAAGCTGCCATCGATGCTCAACTGGGAATATTCACTTGTGGTACTGGTTTTAGGATGGATTCTTGCCACTTATCTGTTCGGACGTTTTTATAGTAAAATTGCATATTGGCTATGATAGGCTCGGCATCGATATCGCTTTCAGATGTGTACATTGATTTTCCTGTGTTCAACTCGGCTTCTATGTCGTTAAAAAACAGGATATTACATACTGCCTCAGGTGGTATGCTCGACAAAAAACATACTGGGATCGTCATTGTAAGGAGCCTTCAACAGATAAACATTCAGCTCAAGGCTGGTGAACGCCTTGGTATTGTTGGGCATAACGGGTCCGGCAAAACCACGCTGCTTCGGGTTATTTCAGGGATTTACCGGCCTGTGCACGGCACTGTTCGTGTCAATGGCAATTGCATTTCGCTGATTAACATCAACCTGGGCATCGATCCCGAAGCTACAGGCAGGGAGAATGTTAAGCTGCGTGCCACCATGATGGGGATAAGTCCGGCACAGATCCGGGAACAGATGGACGAAATTATCGATTTTTCCGGACTGGGAGAATTCATTGAGATGCCATTCAGGACTTACAGCTCAGGGATGCAGCTCAGGCTGGCGTTTTCAGTATCTTCCTGCATCTCTCCTCAGATTTTAGTCATGGATGAATGGTTATCAACCGGCGACAAAGACTTTAAAGCACGT
The DNA here is from genome assembly GCA_903822525.1 of uncultured Bacteroidales bacterium. Lineage (GTDB taxonomy): Bacteria > Bacteroidota > Bacteroidia > Bacteroidales > UBA4417 > UBA4417. Next base: position 6,453 of record CAIJPI010000334.1, read on the forward strand.
GCCGAACAACGCATGAACGCCATTGTAAGCAAAACCGAGATACTGGTGCTGGCGAGCCACTCCTGCGAACTGCTTTCGCGAACCTGTAATCGAGTAATCTGGCTCGATCACGGAAAAATCATTATGGATGGACCTGCCGAAGATGTGCTGGCAAAGTATTTCACCTGATCGCGGCAAATGGAACATCCATACAGAAGAAACTGTGTTTATAGCGAAAATGGATGGTTTCAGAGGGTCTCCAAAATCGAAAGAATACTTACTTTTGATGATTCGTATTGCACAGTGGCAAATGTTGTCACTGAAAAGCAATAATTAGTTTAATTGACCCATTTTTTCTGCGAAATTGATAAAATTATGACTTTATACGCTCTGAAATCCTTCCTTAGCGGCAATACTTTTGACGATAGCGGATGCTTACTCGATGCTCCCGGAGAAACAAAACCAACGCTGATCCGGGCAATTTATGCTAAGAAAACACTTGATGTAAAAGATAATTCGCTGGGTATTTACAAATTTTCCGACTGGCTTCCGATTCATCGTATACTGGAAGGTTCTTCTGCACCGCTTACCTACAAAAGTGAAGGACTGGCTGATTTTCTGGGCCTGAAGAATTTGTACATTACGTTTTCGGGATTTTGGCCTGAAAAAGGAATTGAAATGACTACATGTTCGTTCAAAGAAACAGAGGCTTATACTGTAGGGGCACGACTTAGTGCGAACAATGATAAAGTTCTGGTTGTGGCATCTGCCGGGAATACAGCAAGAGCATTTGCCAGGGTTTGTTCCGATAATAATATTCCGGTATTAATATGCATGCCGGAAGATACCCTCAATGCAATGTGGTTTGATAAGCCAATAAATGATTGTGTTAAACTAATCGTAACCCGTTCAGGCAGCGATTATTTTGATGCCATTCATTTGTCGGGACTGGTATGCCAGCTCGAAGGTTTTATTCCGGAAGGCGGAGCTAAAAACGTTGCCAGAAGAGATGGAATGGCAACCACTGTATTATCTGCAGCAACATTTATTGGTAGAATTCCCGATTATTATTTCCAGGCTATTGGCAGCGGAACAGGTGCCATTGCGGCCTGGGAAGCCAATCTCAGGTTATTGGACGACGGCCGGTTTGGAAACAATAAGATGAAGCTGGTTTTATCGCAGAATTTTCCATTTATCCCTATGTATACTGCCTGGAAGGCTGATTCCAGGGAAATGTTAGCTCTTGATGATGAACTTGCCCGCCAACAGGTGATAGAAATTGATGCAAAGGTGCTCTCCAACCGCAAACCACCGTATCCGATAGCTGGAGGCTTGTTTGATGCCTTAAAAGACTGTGACGGAGAGATTGTATACGCCACCAATTCTGAAGCCAGAGAAGCAGCAGCTGTTTTTCTTAAAACTGAGGGTATTGATATTCATCCTGCTGCTGCTGTGGCTGTGGCCTCATTAATTGCTCAGACGAAATCAAAAGTAATTGATCCGCAAGCAGTTATAATGTTAAATATTACCGGGGGAGGAGAGGAAAAATTCAAATCAAGCCGGGACATTCTTTACCTGAAACCAAGAGTAATTTTTGATATTAATCCCGACCTGGAAGAAGTAAAACAGCAACTAGCAGCTATTTTTTAAGCACTTTAGAAGGCTGTTTAAAAGTTAAGGGAGAATTATCAAAATAACTCCCCCAAAACTATATTTATCCCTTTAGGAATTATTCCTAAAGGGAAATGGCAGGGCAGGTCCTTACAGAATGTTTTGGCAGGTTAATTTCAGATCTCATTGGAGATATGAACAGTAGCATGCGTCACCTTCTTGTGATTTTTTTACTACTGATAGGTATCCTCTTTGTAGATGAAAAAGAATAGTAAATCAATGTGTTACGGTAATATCATTACTGTAATAAAGACAACTTCCCGACTGAACGGCAGTCCTGAATTTGGTTGTTGCCGGGAGGCCGGTAGCCAATAAGGTTGATGTGGTAAGATTAATATCTGAAGTATTTGCCCAGTTATCGATAGAACTTTGCCATTTTACAATAGCTCCGGTGTATCCGGATAAGGTGAGCGTCGTACTTGTTACACTATTACAAACGCTTTCAGTGGAGCCAAGCGTTCCTCCAGAATAGTCGCTTACTGTTGTAGTGATCGTATTTGAACTAACTGTAGGAGGAAGATCATATGTTGTTCCTAGTGCATTGAAGTTTTGAAAAATATCGGTTTCGCTTAATGCAGAATTATAGGCCATAACGTTATTGATTAATCCACCCATAGTAAATGCAGGTCCATCTTGTCCTGAGCCTATCCATATTTGTGAAGCAGCTGTAAGTGTATTGCCGGTATTACCAGTTCCGGTTTTATCTAAAACACCATTAATATATAGTTTTATTTCACCTGTTGATTTAATTCTTGTTGCTGCTACATTGATCCAATTTCCTGTATTAACTGAAGTTGTTGATGCAATTGTAGCATCACTTGTTCCTGCACCAAATGCTAATTTACCACTATTATTCACACCAAATCCCCAATCATTGGCTCCACCTCCCATTTCAGCAGCCATAATATACATACTTGTATAGTGAGTAGTGGAATGACCAACATTCGTGGTTTTAATCCAGGCAGAAACAGTCATATCATTACCTAATTCATTCAAATCGCAACGATGTGGCTTCAAATTGGGTATCTTTCAATCAATGCTACAAACAGAGGGCTGCGCTGCAGCCAGCGAAATAGAATAGAAAGCATTGAAATGCTTTCTATTCTAAAATGTATTTTCTGCTACAGAGTGGCATTCTGTTTGTAGAAACAGGGTCAACACCAATAATCAGCCACAGGTTGGCGGCATGTATGCAACGCTTATGGTTATTAGATAAATTGTTGTCCTGAAAAATTGTTTGTTTAAAATCTCTCTGCAACAGAATCCCAGTCAACCATTTTCCAGAAGTCGGCGATGTAGTCGGGACGACGATTCTGTTTGTCGAGATAGTATGCATGCTCCCAAACGTCGCAAACCAGCAGTGGTTCAAAGCCGTTGCGAATAGGGTTTCCTGCATTGCTCTCCTGGATAATCTGAAGATTGCCATCCTCATCTGTTACCAGCCAGGCCCATCCTGAGCCAAAAAGTGTAGCGCAGGCTGTTGAAAATTTCTCTTTAAATTCTTCAAATGAACCAAAATCCTGGTTTATTGCGTCAGCAAGTGGTCCTTTTGG
>CAIJPI010000335.1 GCA_903822525.1 uncultured Bacteroidales bacterium
ACCGGCTGTCACCACGCTGGTGGTTACCGTTACGCCTACGGTTACCATTGCTGCTTTCTCGCCTGCTACTGCAACACGGTGCCAGGGTGCGGCCACAGTTACTACCACAACAACGGCTTCAAATTCAACTGGAATTACCTATTCGCTGGATGCGGGCAGTTTAACCGGTGGAAATACCATTAATGCAACTACAGGGGCTGTTACATATGCTGCTTCCTGGAGCGGGACAACAACCATCACCGCTTCGGCTGCCGGTTGCAACGGACCGGCTGTCACCACGCTCGTGGTGAATTCTTTACAACAAGCTACTGCAAATGCCGGTCTGGATGCTGTGTCATGCCAGGGCCAATCATTTACAGTTCCCGACGCAACCGCATTGAATTACGCAGCACTCCTGTGGACATCTACTGGCACTGGTACCTTGCAAAATGCATCAACTTTAAATCCTACCTATATACCTCAACCTGGAGAAACCGGAAATGTTTTATTAACACTAACAGCAACCGGGATTTCAGGTTGTGTTTCAGCTTCCGATCCTTTACTCCTTACTATTATTCCTGCTCCAATTGCGCTGGCAGGACCTGATGCAACCATATGTGAAAACCAGAGTTATTCCACAGCAAATGCTACAGCTGCATATTATAATAGCATGCTATGGTCAACCAGTGGTACTGGGACTTTTACTAATCCAACACAACTTAACACTTATTATATTCCTGGTACTGCTGATGTGACGAACGGAAGTGTTGTTCTTACGTTAACCTCATTTGGAACCTCCCCTTGTGGAAATACAACTGACAATTTAACCCTCACTATCCAAAAAGCGCCATTGGCTTTTGCCGGAAGTGATCAATCGACTTGCCAGGGTATACCAATTACATTATCCGGAGCAAGTGCGGCAAATTACACCGCCCTAATGTGGACACATACCGGGCTGGGAACAATTACAGGCTCAAATACCCTGACTCCAACTTATATTCCCACGGTTAACGAAACCGGAATTGTTGTTATGACCCTCACTGCAACAGGCCATTCAGCGTGCGGCTCTTCAAGCAGCACAATGAATCTCAGAATTAATCCAACGCCAACTTCAAATGCTGGAAATGATAATTCTAGTTGTGGACAAACACCTTTCATTCTTACAAATCCGACAGCAACGGGAATAGGCACACTGTTATGGACTAGTTCCGGTACAGGTATTTTTACCGATCCTTCAGTATTAAATGCAACCTACATCCCAAGTGTTGCTGACGTTGCATCCGGCTCAGTAATTCTGACTCTGGCAACAATCGGATTGGCTCCTTGCGGAACAGTCAGTGACAATATGACTCTTGCACTTACTGCAGCGCCTTCAGCAAATGCCGGTCCTGACAGGACAAGTTGCAATTCAGCTTCATTTACCATTGAGAATGCAACAGCTTCAGCTTATTCAACACTTGAGTGGACTCATAATGGTTTGGGTACACTTTCCGGGGCTAATACTCTCACTCCTGTTTATACTCCTTCGGTTGGAGAATCAGGAAGTATTTTATTTACCCTAACTCTAACAGGAAACTCACCTTGTGGCACAGTCAGCGATAATATGCTGCTTACACTAAATCCTGCCATTGCTGCAAGCGCAGGAAACAACCTGGAAATTTGCGAGATGTTACCTGTAACTATCAGCGGTGCAAGCGCACAACATTACAGTTCAGTACTTTGGACAACGAGTGGCACTGGAATATTCAATGATCCTACCCTTGTTAATCCGGTCTATAACTCAAGTCTTTCCGATGCAAATGCAGGAACAGTAACACTTACAATGCAAGTCTCAGGAATTGCGCCATGTGTTGATTTTAGTGATCCGCTTACCCTTACCATTGCAAAAGCCCCGCTTGCCAGTGCTGGCAACGACGCAATAATATGTAACGGCACACCTTATATTCTGGCGAATACTTCTGCTGCTAATTACACTTCATTACTTTGGGAATATACGCCAACCGGTTCAGGTACTCTTACTAATGTTACTTCACTAATCCCAACCTTTATGCCCGCTCCGGGATTTACAGGTTCCGTTAAAATAACAATGAAAGCATATGGCAATCCTATCTGCAGTTCCTTTGTAGTTAATGACGACGTAATGCTGAATGTGATCCAGGGAATTACAGCAAATGCCGGAAACGACCAGCTAATCTCAGCAGGATCAGTAACCATACTGAATGGAACTGTTGCTGATGGTTCGGGTTCTTTCGCCTGGAGTTGGGAACCGGCATCATTGCTCGAAAGCAACAATGTGCCTGAACCGGTTACCCTGCCGATAAATCTGCAAACCACATTTACACTCTCAGTTCTCGATATTTCTACTGGCTGCTCCTCACAGGACGAAACGGTGGTATCGGTTGGATTAATAAATCATCCACCGCTTGCAATTGATGATCACGATACCTTGTCTACTAATATTTCCGGATCTATAAACCTGGTAATAAATGACTCTGATCCTGACGGTGATCCGCTGAGTATTTCAATCTGTGGAAATCCGGCTAATGGGTCCATTGTTATAAATGAGGATAATACAATTACCTATACTCCAAACATAAGCTTTATAGGAGATGATCAATTCTGTTATCTGGTATGTGACAATGGAAATCCTGCACTTTGTGATTCTGCTGTAGTATACATCCATATTAAATCGAAAATAGATGACCTTATAATTTACAACCTGTTAACACCAAATGGTGACAACAGCAACGATATATGGCGCATCGGAGGTATCGAAGACCATTTAGACAATACCGTTATGATCTTCAACCGCTGGGGTGATAAAATACTGAATTTTAGCCGGTACGATAACAAAAATGTCTTCTGGGATGGAACCAATAGTAAAGGTAAAATTCTGCCTTCGGGTACCTATTTCTTCATTTTGACAATAAAAGATGAAGGAACACGGACTGGCTGGATTTATATTCGGGGGAAAGAAGGGGAATAAAAAAACAGACTTTGGAAAGCTTCAAAAGCAAGCTTTTCCAAAGTCTTTATTACCGAATTCATTGTAAAGTATCTTATAGCCATAAACTAGAACCTGGAATTTTATTCCGAATTTAATACTCATGAAACTCAAACCACATCAAACAGAAACTTTTTCTCCTAAAATAAGCTCATCCGGAATAAAAAATACTCGTATGAAAAAACTACTCCCCATCTTGTTGATCCTCATTTCAGGATCTCTGTTTGCTCAGCAGGATGCCTTGTTCAGCCAATATATGTTCAATAAATTAGCTGTAAACCCCGGTTATGCAGGCAGTCGCGAACTGCTCTCAGCCGATATACTCTATCGCTACCAGTGGGTTAATATTAATGGTGCACCAAAAACCCTCAGTGCCTCCATACACTCTCCCCTGAATAATCCAAAGCTTGCTCTGGGATTTAATATCTATAACGATAAAATAGGTCCTATGTCCTATACAGGAGCTTTGGCAACATTCGCATATCGTATTGTTTTCCCAAAAGGGAAACTATCCTTTGGCCTGCAGGCCGGCTTTAAAAATAGCGGCATCATCTGGAATATGATTAAAACATACGATGAAAACGATCCGTTTATACTCTACCCGGTTAAAAAGAAAGTCGTGCCTGATGCCAATTTCGGAGTTTATTACTATACTGAGAAATTCTTTGCCGGACTGTCATCAAAACAACTTTTGCAAAACCAATCTCTGGTGGTTCAGGATTCTTTAACCGGAACGACTCAGTTTACCAAATTGCTTACCCATTTTTATGGCATGACCGGACTAGCTATTCCACTAGGGGATAATGTAATTTTTCGACCCTCACTATTGGCAAAATTTGTTAAAAATGCACCTCCGCAGCTCGATCTGAATGCAAGCTTCCTATTGGCCAATACCTTATGGATCGGAGCTTCATACCGGACCGAAAAGGCTATATCCCTCATTACTGAAGTTAATATAGCTCAAAACCTGCGCGTAGGTTATTCTTACGATATCTGGCTTAACGAATTAAAAATCTACAATAAGGGATCTCATGAGTTCCGCATGAGTTACGACTTTAATATAAATAAGCGAATTCTTACCCCTCGTTATTTCTAACGTCTGAAAAGCAGCATTACCGCATAAGAAAAAAAATTACAAAAAACTGGCAACAAAAAACCTGGGAGTAAAATAAAAAAAAAGAGCCACCCTGAGGTAGCTCTTTCTTCATAAATATTATTTGTTTTAAACAGTAGCCATATGAGCAATCATATCAAGTACTTTGCATGAATATCCCCATTCGTTATCGTACCACGAAACGAGTTTTACAAAATTAGAATTCAGCATGATGCTTGCTTCTGCATCAAAAATTGAAGTGCGTGAATCGCCGATAAAATCGCTCGAAACAACTGCTTCTTCGGTATAACCGAGAATTCCTTTCATCTCACCATCGGCAGCAGCCTTTAAAGCAGCTTTTATTGCTTCAAAAGTGGTAGCTTTCTCCAAACGGCAGGTAAGGTCAACAACGGATACATCCAGCGTAGGAACGCGGAACGACATACCGGTAAGTTTACCTTTCATAGCAGGAATAACCTTTGCAGCAGCTTTAGCAGCACCGGTTGAGGAAGGAATAATATTTCCGGCAGCAGCACGACCACCACGCCAGTCTTTGGCCGAAGGACCGTCAACAGTTTTCTGTGTAGCGGTTGTAGCATGAACAGTTGTCATAAGACCTTCAACAATTCCGAAATTATCATGAATTACTTTTACCAGCGGAGCAAGGCAGTTTGTTGTACATGAAGCATTACTGACAAATTGCTGACCAGCATATTCCTTATGGTTAACACCATATACAAACATTGGAGTATCATCCTTCGAAGGAGCCGACATGATAACGCGTTTTGCACCACCGTCAATATGCGACTGGCAGGATTCCATTGTCAGAAATAAACCGGTACACTCGGCAACATAATCAGCACCTACGTCCGACCATTTTATTTCAGCAGGATTTTTACATGCCGTAACGCGGATTGTCTGTCCATTAACAATAAGTTGACCGTCCTTTACATCCACGGTGCCCTTAAATTGTCCATGTACTGTATCGTACCTGAGCATATAAGCCATGTAATTAACGTCGATCAGATCGTTGATAGCTACAACATCGATATCGTCGCGAAGAATTGATGCGCGGAAAACCAGGCGGCCAATACGACCAAAACCATTGATTCCTACTTTAATTTTTGTCATAATATATTGATTTTTAATGATGTTTTGCTTTTTTGAAATGCGATGCAAAAGTAAACATAATACTTTTATGATGCACACAAGAAATTCGGAAAAGATGTTAACAAATGGAATACCGGTACTATAAGAAAATTATTTTATTGGCACGCAGCATATCCCCATTTGATGGCAAGCAGGTCCTTACGGATTTATCCTTTTCTCTATGCATAGTAAACCCTTGAACTTTTTAACCACAGAGGCACAGCGAACACAAAGAGACACTGAGAGGGAGCGAGAGAGTGAGGGAGTGAGAGAGTGAGGGAGAGAGTGGGCGACTGTAGACTGCACGATTTTGATCCCTAACCCCTGAACCCTTGAACCCTTGAACCCCTGATCCCTTGAACCCTTGAACCCTTGAACCCTTGAACCTTTAAACCCCTGAACCCTTGAACCCCTGAACCCCTGAACCC
>CAIJPI010000336.1 GCA_903822525.1 uncultured Bacteroidales bacterium
AAGTTGGCTTTGGTAAATTTAAAATAGCTGATCAGCCTGCGAATGGTGAAGGTAAAAACGCCCAGGGTAATCAGGATAGTGAGCGCAAAAACAATCTGCTTTATCATAATAAATTGATTAACAGTAAAAAAGATATCCTTAAAGCAATTCAGGAAGAAAATACTTTAAGGACATCGGGAGTTAGATGATGTGAGCCCTGTTTATTTTGATTTCATTTCTTTAACTGCTTCGACCAGTTTGGGTAGGATTTTCGCGGCATCGCCGATAATACCATACTGGGCCGCTTCGAAAACAGGAGCGTCTTTATCGGTATTTATGGCAACAATAAATTTTGACGAGCTTATACCCGCCAAATGCTGGGTAGCCCCTGAAATACCAATGGCTATGTAGAGGTTTGGCGCAATGATCTTTCCGGTTTGCCCTGTATGTTCGTCATGTGAGCGCCAGCCTTCGTCCGAAACAGGACGCGAGCATGCCGTTGCAGCTCCAAGCAGTTGAGCCAGTTCAACCAGCGGTCCCCAGTTTTCGGGTGATTTCATACCACGCCCACCTGAAACAACTATATCGGCATCTGAGATCAGAATTTTCCCTGTTTGTTTTTGTACATCCTTAACATTTGTTTTCATCAGGCCTGCTTCAGGCTGAAGGTCCATTTTTTCCAAAACAAAGGACTGAGGCGATTCAACGAGGTCGAAAGAATTCTGAGCCAGCGTAAGAATTTTAATTCCCGTTTTTATCGTTACATGAGCAAAAGCCTTACCGGAGTATACTTTCTTATACACTGTAAAAGGATCAGTACTAAGCGGCAATTTACTGACACCCGAGGCAATACCGGCTCTAAGACGAACTGAAAGCCTTGGAGCCAGCGCTTTCCCTGTATTATTGTTAGCCAGGATTAATACTTTGGCGTTGCTTCTACCTGCCACTTCAGCAATTATTCCGGCATAGGCCTGGTCATCAAGCGTTTTGAGAAGGTCATTTTCAATACTAATTATTTTCGAGGCACCAAACGCCGCCAATTTTTCGAGTTCCGAAGAATCAACCTTGCCTATCGATAAAACAACTGCTTTATCATCAAGCATTTCAGCCACTTTTGCGGCATATGAAATTAACTCGAACGATAATTTCTTGAATTTTCCATCCCAGTTTTCGAGGAATACTAATACTGACATATAATAATTTTATTTTTCGTTGTTATTGATTGATTGGAATTAGAAAACCTTTGCTTCATTCTGAAGTAAGGCAATTAATTGTCCGGCATCGTCGGCATTAACATATTTACAGGCGGCACGGGGTTTAGGCAATTCGTACCCAACAACTTCTGTTAAACAATCAATCCCCTGAGCTTCAACAACTTTAATTGGTTTGGTACGGGCCATCATAATGCCACGCATAGCAGCTATACGTGGTTCCCTGGCAATTCCTTTCTGCACTACAGCAACCAGTGGCGGATTTACGGTTAGAATTTCTTTCCCTCCATCAATTTCACGGATAATAAGTGGTACTCCGTTTTCAAATGTCACTGATGATACTCCGGTAACGGAAGGATATCCTAAAAATTCAGCCAGCATCCCTCCTACTGTTGACCCGTTATGATCGCTTGATTCGATACCGCAAAGTATGAGATCAAAGTTTTCGTTCCTGATAGCATCGGCAAGGTGAGATGCAATGGAATATGCATCGGTCGTTTCAACATTTACACGAATGGCATCGTCGGCACCAATAGCCAATGCTTTCCGAATAGTAGGATCAGAAGTAGCAGCACCCACGTGGGCAACTGTCACAGTCTGAATACCGTTTGCTGCATCATCCTTTAACTCCAGCGCACGGGTTAGAGCAAGTTCATCCCATGGATTTATTACCCACTGAATGCCATTAACATCGAGTGTTTTGGATTCGTTTATGAATTTTACTTTGGTTGTGGTATCAGGAACATGGCTGATACAAACTAAAATTTTCATGAGTATCTATTTTTTATCAATTCTGAATTTGATGTTTCAGGAAAAATTATATGAACTATAATATGAGCAATACTTATTAAAACAGCTTGAATTTTTGTTGACAAATTTAGCATTATTTGAATACATATAATAAAAAGCCTAGTATGAACTCAATAATTCATATACTTCAGTAATTATAGTATTGTAAAACATATTGTTACAGCATTAACTTATAGACATATCCTGAATTAAGGCATGATTGAATACCGATTCCAAAAAATGTTAGCTTTGTAATATGAAACATAACGATCCTAAAAATTCCAAAAAGAAGACTTTTTTGCGTGTACCCACATTCACTGGAGGCAAGGAAGCATACCTGAATTTTATAAAGGATAATGTTGTTTATCCTGAGCAGGCGCTTTTAAATAAAGTGGAAGGCCTGGTTTATATCTCATATACTGTTGATAATATAGGTGAGATTATTGATGTTGAAATAACAAAGGGAATTGGATACGGATGTGATGAAGAAGCCTTGCGTGTAATACGCCTGCTGAAATATGAACCTGCCAGGAACAGGGGTGTTAAAATGAAAGTACAGATGAAAACCCGTATTCACTTTAAACTACCTGAAACTGCTCAGCCAGCCAGTAACTCAAATCTTCAACTGAATTACACTACTGCAGTTCCCGAAAATGCAAACAGCCCGGAACCTAAGCCCCAGGCTGTTTATAATTATACTATCAAGCTTGGTTAAATGTCGTCGAAACAGAAGAATACTGTTACAAAATAACGACAATCAGGCAATTAATAGCTAAACTTTGCACTTATCATCTTCAGTATTGCAATTATCAGGATGATCATGACACTCCCTGCAATCGAGACTTTTGTTGTACATTTCCATTGCACGTGCACTCATACCCATACTTGAGAAGCCGCCATCGTTGAAAAGGTTCTGCATAGTAACCTTACGGGTTAAATCGCTGAAAAGTGTGAGGCAATAATCAGCACATTCATCAGCTGTTGCATTTCCCAGTGGCGACATGCGCTCGGTGAAATCCATAAGCCCGCCTATACCTTTTACACCGCTTCCTGCTGTAGTCATTGTTGGTGACTGTGATACGGTATTGATACGGATATGCTTTTCACGACCATAAATATACCCAAAACTTCGTGCAATGCTTTCCAGAGCAGCTTTGGCATCAGCCATATCGTTATATTCGTATAGTGTACGCTGGGCAGCAACATAGGATAATGCTACTATAGAACCCCATTCATTTAATGCATCGAATTTTTTAGCGGTCTGAATCACTTTGTGAAACGAAATGGCTGAAATATCCAACGTCTTAAGGTAGTTTTCATAACTTAATGAATCGTACGGAATTTTCTTGCGCACATTTGGCGACATCCCAATGGAATGAAGGATAAAATCAATCTTACCGTCAAAATGCTCCATGGTTTTACTGAAAACATTCTCAAGATCAGGAATGCTGGTGGCATCAGCAGGTACAATTATGGAACCGGTGGCTTCTGCCAATTTATCCGTATCACCCAGACGCAACGCCATTGGAGTATTAGTAAGTACAAACTCAGCACCTTCTTCATGGGCTTTCTCTGCCACTTTCCAAGCGATCGACATGTCGTTTAATGCACCGAAGATGATGCCCTTTTTGCCTTTTAGTAAATTGTAAGCCATTGTATCTGTTTTAATTAATAATTCTATTTTAAAGTGAACGTTTAAGTCATTTTTTACCACCCTGCGATTCAAAAATCTTTATAGTTGCATTCCGCAATTAATAAAATCTGTGCTGAAACCAGTAATACTAATTCCTATAGTTCAATAATTCTCTTGCAGTCACTTTTGCTGATTCAGTGATAGTTTCATCACTCAGCATCCTTGCAATTTCATTTACACGATCGTCGTTCGATAAAATCCGGATACTTGATACAGTCGAAGTATCTCCATCCTGTTTATATGCGAGCAAATGGCTGTCAGCTTTCCCGGCAATCTGGGGAAGATGGGTTATGGCTATTACCTGCATGTGCGACGACATGTTACGCATGATAGTTCCGACTTTTCCGGCTATATCGCCCGAAACGCCTGTGTCAATTTCATCAAAAAGTATAGTTGGAAGCAAACTTCGGTTAAGTACCAGGGATTTCAGAGCAAGCATCAGTCTGGATAATTCTCCGCCTGAAGCTACTTTCTGGATTTCACGGATGTCACCGCCTTTATTGGCTGAAAACAGAAAAGTAATTTTATCAGTACCCGAAGCTGTGAAAGATGTCAAAAGTTCTTGCTTAATGATGAATTTAGCTGATGGCATTCCCAGATTTTCCAAAACTTTATGCATTTCTGACTCAATACTTGGGATAACCAACTGTCTTTGACCAGAAAGAACAGCAGAAATCGCTAAAAGTTCACTTTCCTTTTTTGAAATAGAGCTTTTGAGTTCAGCAATTAGTGTTTCGAGCGAACCTATTGAATACAATTTATCCGACAATGTATTCATTATTCCGATAAGTTCAGCAACAGTCTGCACCCGGTGTTTTTGTTCCAGATGATAAATCAAATCCAGTCGCAGCCCGAGTTTCTCAATCCTTTCAGCATCAAAATGAACCTGCTCTGAAAACGAACGGAGTTCATTTACAATATCTTTAATTTCAATAAGGCTTCCGCCAATGCGCTCTGCCAGAGGCGTTACGTGATGACTGAACCGGGATGCCTGGTCGAGAAGTTGCTTAATTTCTGCTAGCTGATCGCTAACGTTCAGATCATTATCTGCCAGGATTCCGATGGATGAAAATGTTCTTGTTTTTATTTCTTCGGCATGAGTCAATATTTCAAGCTCTTCTTCAGCTTCCTGCTGCTCATTTATCGTCAGATTTGCCTTTTCGAGTTCATCGAACTGAAAAGACAGAAACTCTTTTTCATTGGCACTCTGTTGCTCCTTAAGGATGCAATCGTCCAACTTGGTTCTGAGCGAATGGTATTCAGCAAATAAATTCCGGTATGTGCTTAGTGTATCAGGTTGGCCGGCATACGAATCGACCATTTCAAGGTGAAATGCAGCATTATTGAGTTCAAGAGTCTGGTGCTGCGAATGGATATCTACAAGTCTCTCCCCTATTTCTTTCAGAACATTCAGATTTACAGGAGTATCATTGATAAATGCTCTGGATTTGCCCTGAGGATTGATTTCACGGCGAAATACTGAAGTGGGTTCATAATCGAGATCATTAGCCTCAAAAACAGGGTTCAGATTATAACCGGCTATCGAAAAACTTCCTTCGACAATACATTTCTGGGTTTTATCACGTAATACGGAGGTATCAGCCCGCTGCCCGAGTATAAGTGAGAGTGCACCAACCAATATGGATTTCCCTGCACCGGTTTCACCCGTAATACAGGTAAATCCCTTATGAACGTTTATCTCGAGCTTGGGGATCAGAATAAAATTTTCGACTGACAAATGCAGTAGCATAAGCGTATTTTAGCTTTTAGGAAAGCAAATATAAGAAATAGTGCTGAATAGGCCTTACTTACTTTGCTGCATGATCTGCTGATACTTTGATGAATTAGCAGGATCAATTTCTTTCAGAATGTTCACAGCCTTGGTTTTATCCATTGGAGCGGCCTGTGAATAAATATTAATAAGTTCGTCCTTTTTTGCATCCATAAACAACTGAACCACATAAAGGCCATTTTTTTCACGATTAACTCTTTGAATATTTTCGAGGCAGTCGTTAACTCCGCTCCTACCCATATCCATGTTTTCTGACATTAAATCCAGGCCTGTGCGATGATATATATATAAGCCTTCCCGAAAAGGGGCATATGTATTATTCATAAGGTTCTCAACCAGCCAATAGCGGTTTTTCAGGCTTTCGAATGCTTTCCAGCCACGCTCAGGCGCATTCTGTGCTGCGTTAACAACACCACGTGCTTTCTCATAATATGGGGTGCCGCCAAATTTGGTGAAAGAGTCTGCATCAAGGCCAAGCATTACATAAAGATAATATGCAACCATCGAGGTCAGATTCGATGTATAGGCATCATCATTATAATCAAGTGGCTCGTATTCAACATATTTGAAATCAAAATCTTTATCAACCAGATTCAAAAGATTTGTATTGTACGATGTTTTATAAACCGGACGCTGCAATACCACATTTACCTTGCCTTTAAACTGGTCACTCGACGGACGGTCAGTTATGGTGATCATGATTGAGCATTCTATTCGCTCTTCAGTCTTATAAACATAATTCGTCCATTTGCGGTTGTTTACAAATTCATAAAGTTCAGATTGCAGGGTCTGAAAAACTTTTTTCTCAGTACCTTCAACCTGGGGCGAATTCACAGTAACCTGGCACATGAACTCCTGAGCTCCGGCTAAGGCAGGCAGGCAGATAATCAGAATAATAACCAGAAGACGGATCATGTGTATATGGTAATAAGGTGGGTATTAAACAAATACTTTCTGAATAGCATCAAAAATATCAGCTGCAACTTCAGACTTCGGTTTCAGTTCAAACTCGCTGATACTATTATCTTTGCTTATTATCAGAATTTTATTGGTATCATAACCAAATCCTGAACCTGCATCATTTAATGAATTAAGAACGATAAAATCAAGGTTTTTGGTATGTAGCTTGGAAATAGCATTCTCTTTTTCGTTATTTGTTTCCAGTGCAAAACCTATAAGTAGCTGGTTTTCCTGTTTGAGTTTCCCTAAATCAGCCAGAATATCTTTCGTTTTTGAGAAACGGATACTGAAATCATCTTCCTTTTTTTTAATTTTCTCCGATTTGGGATCAGCCGGAGTATAATCTGCAACAGCAGCAGCCATTATCGAAATATCTGCTTTAGTAAATAAATCAGTACAGCTTTTATGCATCTCTGAAGCGGAAATAACCTTTACCACTTCTATATTTGGATGCTGCGGCAATTCGCTTACCGGACCCGAAACCAGAGTGACATGAGCACCACGTGAAGCAGCTTCAATGGCGAGTGCGTTTCCCATCCGGCCTGAAGAATGATTGCTGATAAATCTTACAGGATCAATAGCTTCGAGTGTAGGCCCGCTCGAGATAAGCACATGCTTACCGGCTAAAGTTTGTTTTTTTTTAAAATATGAAATTAAAATTTCTGCAATTTCACGCGGCTCTTCCAGGCGTCCCATGCCGGTAAGTCCACTGGCCAGTTCACCTTCATGCGGAGCAATCAGAATGTTGCCAAACGATTGCAGCGTAGCTATGTTCCTTTGAGTAGTGGCATGAAGGTACATATCAACATCCATGGAGGGAGCAAAGAAAACCTGACAACGGGCAGCCAGGTAGGTAGCCAGTAGCAGATTGTCGGTTATACCGTTTGCCATTTTGGCCATGGTATTTGCTGTAAGTGGTGCAAGTATAAATGCATCGGCCCAGTTTCCCAACTCAATATGACTATGCCATGTACCATCCGAAGGACTGAATGGCTCAATAGAA
>CAIJPI010000337.1 GCA_903822525.1 uncultured Bacteroidales bacterium
CGACTTTGCCCGCTATCACCCGGGTGGCGCTTTGGGCAAACGCCTGTACCTGCGGGTTGCCGACCTTTATATTAATAATGAGAAACCAATGGTGCTTCCTGAAACCGGTATCAGGGATATTATACTGGAAATTACCTCTCGGAGGCTGGGCTGCACGGCTGTTGTTGAAAATGACATATTAGCAGGTATTATAACCGATGGCGATTTAAGGAGAATGCTGCAGGGAAGCACGGATGTCAGCAGTTTGAAAGCCAACGATATACTCTCGCGTCATCCTCTTACAGTAACATCTGATGCCTTGGTTAGCGATGCTCTCGACCTGATGCGCTCGCGCAATATTACTCAGTTGCTTGTTGTTGATAATGAAAAATATATGGGTGTGATTCATCTTCACGATATTTTGAAAGAAGGAATTATCTGACAGACCACTTTGTTTGTGATGTGGGTTTGGATCAAGCGACTTGATCTCAAATGTTCGTAGGACCAGTCCTGAGTAATGGATATGTTTTTTCGGATGATAATTCCAGCGACTGAGCCTGGAATGTTGAATGACCCGCCACAATTGCCATCAGATTTTTAGGATACATTTAATAACACAACAGACATATTTATTTAGAAACGCACTTTTGCTATGGGCGAACAGGCTGATCAGTTCAACGAGTACCGCGCCAGGATGAATGAACGCATTCTTTCGGCAGACAATAAAGTGGTAAAGCGCATTTTTAACGTGGATACCAATGCCTATGCCGATGGCGCGTTGCCAGTTAAAACAAAGGAGTTGATGGGACTCGTGGCTTCGCTGGTATTGCGTTGCGACGATTGTGTCAGATACCACCTGCTGAAATGCAAGGAAAACAATGTTTCACAGGAAGAACTCTTCGAAGTATTTGGTATAGCTACCCTGGTAGGGGGAACCATTGTTGTTCCACATATGAGGCGTGCGGTTGAGTTCTGGGACGATTTACAGGGTTAGATTATGCACATGGCATTGTGTCTGTTTCATGACAAACAGTTTTAAGCCCACCACCAGGTACCTCTGCTTTAAAAAAGGAATATCTCAGCATTGCAAACAACAAAATCAACCGCTAAGTTGTTGATAATAATAAGAGTAGTTTGCCGTTCTGCTTTTCTGAGGATGGATGAACCTTAAAGCTGGCACATGATTTGATCGAGCAATTGGACTATGAATAAAATAATACTTAAAAAACTTGCTTTTCCACTTATTATCTTTTTGCTTATATTAGCATCAGGGTCAGCAATGCAATGTGAGGCCCAGGAAGTCACAAAAATTATGGGGATGGTACGCGACGCACAAACCGGCGATACGCTTCCATTTGTCAGCATCTATTTCAAAAACACACAGATAGGAGCCACTACAGGTTTTGACGGGCATTTTTCGCTCGAATCGCGCAAAGGAACCGATACCCTGGTGGCATCTTATATTGGGTATACCACGGTTTATCTCCCTATTCAGCGAAACCGGTTTCAGGTGGTGGATATACAAATGGAGCCCGAAAGGTACGAACTCGAAGGTGTTGTTATCCGTCCGGGAGAAAATCCGGCTGAAATTCTCCTGCGAAAAATCATAGAGAACAAACCCCTGAATGATCCTGATAAAGTTGAAACATTTCAATGCCAGGCGTATACAAAAATGCAGTTCGACGTTAACAACCTGAACGATAAATTCCGGAACAGGCGTATTCTGGAACCCTTTAAATTTGTTTTCGAACAGATGGACACCAGTGTCGTTAACGGTAAAGTATACTTACCTGTCATGATTTCCGAAACATTCTCTGATTTGTATTTCCGGAAGACACCCAGAGTAAGAAAGGAAATTATCAGGGCTTCGCAGATATCAGGCATTGATAACTCAAGCATGTCGCAGTTTGTTGGTAACCTGGCGCAGGATGTAAAAATATACGATAATTTCATCAACCTGTTTCAGAAGAATTTTGTTAGCCCAATTTCAACCTTTGGGCTGTTATATTATAGGTATTATCTTGTCGACTCAACATTTGTTGGCAACAAATGGTGCTATAATGTCATGTTCAAGCCCAGGAGAAAGCAGGAATTTGCTTTTACGGGTAATTTCTGGGTTAACGACACTTCATACGCTATTAAAAAACTCGAGATGCGCATGGTAGGCGATGCCAATATCAATTTTGTAAATGATATGGTAATTTCTCAGGAGTTTGATATTTCAGGGAATGGACAATGGATGCTTACGCGTGAACAAACAATTGCCGACTTTAATGTGGTTGAAGATGCAAAAATAACGATGGGTTTTTTTGGTACCCGTACCGTGCTTTATTCCAATTATGATTTTGCCCCGGTGCGCGACGAGAAAATATATTCCATGCCCAATAATATTATTGTATTGGATGATGCAAACCGGAAAACCGATGATTTCTGGCAAAAGTCAAGACCCGAGGCGCTCACACACCGTGAAGCCTCCGTTTACAAACTGAGTGATACCTTAAAACAGATGCCTTTGTTCAATACGTATCTTGATGTAATTAAGATGATAGCAACCGGGTATTATGTAAAAGGAAATTATGAATGGGGCCCATATGCATCAACTTATAGTTACAATGCCATCGAAGGCAACCGATTCAGGCTTGGAGGGCGCACCAGCAACGATTTTTCGACCCGCCTGCTGCTGAGCGGATACCTGGCCTATGGCACACACGACCGCACTTTGAAATACAATGCCGGCTTTATGTACATGCTGGGTAAAACTCCCGACAGGGTACTTTCAGGGTCCTATACATATGATATGGAACAACTGGGTATGGCCGAAGGTGCATTCAGGGAGGATTTTATTTTGAATTCAATCTTCAGGCGTAATCCACAGGATAAACTTTCGATGGTATCAGAATATAAAGGTTCCTATAAGCACGAGTGGTTTACTGGGTTTCATAACACATTTACAGTTAAGAACCGGCGAATTTTCACTCTCGAGGGCACCGGAATCAACCTTTACGACCCGCTTACCCACGATTATGTTCAGCGCAATCAGATCAATACCACCGAACTCACTATTGATTTACATTATGGCTATCGCGAAAAAGTACTGGCAGGTGAATTCGAACGGGTGGTTGTAAGTTCTCAATATCCTGTTTTTAACCTTCAGTACACTTATGGAGTAAAAGGATTGTTTAATGGGGGATATGAATACCATCGTCTGAATGTGAATGCCTCGCAATGGTTTAGTTTCCTCTCGGCAGGCTGGCTTAAATATACAATCGAAGCCGGAAAAACCTGGGGTACCCTGCCTTTCCCATTATTGAAAATTTATCCTGGCAACGAAACACTCTATCATGATGATTATGCTTTCAACCTGATGAATTATTATGAATTCATAAGTGATGAATATGCAACCTATCATGTGATTTATCATATGCAGGGATTTTTTCTGAACCATATTCCTGCCATACGCAAACTGAAATGGCGCGAAGTGGCACAACTTAAAGGGGCTGTGGGCCATACAGCGGCCGACAATAAATTATACAATCAGTTGCCGGCCGGAAGTTATTTTATTAGCAAGCCATACATGGAAGCAGGCATCGGAATTGAGAACATTTTCAGGTTTATCCGTGTGGATGCCGTGTGGAGATTGTTTTATAACGATCATCCCAATATCAAGCCTTTTGGAGTCATGGTATCTATGGCTTTCGATTTTTAAGTTTTCACAGGGTGCCTGAAATTTTTTTTCTGTAGTTCTGAATCAGGCATAGCCCGGGTCACCGCGAAGCGCAACCCCTCAACCAAATATTTTATTACCTTTACCGCGTTGAAAGTATCATTATGATATTACGTACCGAAGACATTGTTAAAAAATACCGTCAGCGCACTGTGGTTAACCATGTTTCCATCCAGGTGGAACAAGGTGAAATCGTTGGCTTACTGGGTCCGAACGGAGCCGGTAAAACCACGTCCTTTTATATTATCGTAGGTCTTATCAAGCCACTACAAGGAAAAATTTTTCTCGATAACCGCGAAATTACCAATGAGCCTGTATTCAGAAGGGCGCAGATCGGGATTGGATACCTGGCCCAGGAAGCTTCTGTATTCCGTAAGCTAAGCGTTGAGGATAACATAAGGGCTGTACTTGAGTTTACCAAACTCAATAAGAAACAGCAGGCCGAAAAACTGGAATCCTTACTCGATGAGTTTGGACTGCATCATGTACGCAAAAATATGGGTATACAACTCTCGGGAGGCGAACGTCGCCGCACCGAAATTGCCCGTGCTCTGGCAACCGACCCGAAATTTATTTTACTCGACGAACCCTTTGCCGGCGTCGATCCCATAGCAGTTGAAGATATTCAGAATATTGTTGTAAAGCTAAAAGCCAAAAATATCGGCATACTGATTACCGATCATAATGTTCACGAAACGTTGAACATTACCGACAGGGCTTACCTGCTCTTCGAAGGTTCTGTTCTTAAATCAGGATCTGCCGAGGAACTCGCCGCCGATGAACAGGTGCGCAAAGTGTACCTGGGGAGCAATTTTGAATTGCGCCGTTAAAAATCTGTAAATTTACTATTTGAAGAATTTATTTTAACTCCTGTCTAAAACCTAAGAGTTAGGATGAGTCATGCCTGATGGTTACCAGATCAACCCTTTATAGCTTATACATTCCGGGTTTGAATAGTACCGAAAGCACAATATAGGCCAGTATAATAAGCGGAATGGCTGTAAAAGTAAGCAGGGCAAAAGCTGTTACCGCAAATAATACCAGAATAAACTGGGGCTTATTATCTGTAATTTTCAGGTTGCTGAACTTAAGCGATATCAACGGCAACTCCGAAACCAACAATAAACTCATTCCTATTGCTAGTAAGGCAAGCACATAATAATTATCAGTCACACCGCTTAGCCATGAAAGTGAATCGCTGTATCCGGCCTGCATTTTAATCAGAGGCAATGATCCCAGAAACAGGGCATTGGCAGGAACAGGCAAGCCGATAAATGAAGTGGTCTGTCGTGTGTCGAGATTGAATTTTGCTAACCTTACCGCCGATAGTACAGGGATGATCAGCGCAAGCAGAGAAAAAATACTGATCACTGAACCTGCTTCCGGTGTGTTCGGGCTTGCTGCCATAAGCTGGTAAACAATAATGCCGGGCAATACCCCGAACGAAACAACATCAGCCAGTGAGTCGAGTTCTTTCCCGATTTCACTCTTCACATGCAAAACACGTGCTGCCATACCGTCAAGGAAATCGAAAAGGGCCGAAACAGCGATGAAATAGGCAGCATAATCGATTCGGTATTGCAGCGCCAGGATAATACCGATACAACCACTGAATAGGTTGAGGGAAGTAATAAAGTTGGGAATATGTCTTTTCAAGATAAAATAATTTTGAGATTCAGAGGTGGTAAAATTAACAAAATTGTGGTCTGGTTTGTTATTCTAATCAGATGATACGAATTAAAATGCTGAAGAGACATTGGGGTGCATCCTTATCAGATAAATGAAAATGTCTTTATTTTTATAATCAGCAACACACGGATAAAAGCCTATTCTGAAAGGATTTTACAATAAATAGGAAAATTAACCCAAACCTGTTGCAAACAATGTCTTTCCTAATCACATGCAACAATTCCTCAGCTTAATTGCACCTGTATAGCGGGCTGGCTGAATATAATAGAGTCAGCGTATTTTTCCGTTCTGTTTGAAACCAATAGTTCATTTTAATAATTGACAATCACCTTCCTGTCAGCATCATGCAAAATCGAATTGTTGTAGACTAATATGCTGATTCATTGTGTCCTTTAGCTTAGTGTCCCGAAAGCTACAGGGATTGAATAAAAAATATATATACGGAGTATTGTTAAACGTAAAAAAGTGAAAAGCAACGAATTTCGTAAACTTACCATCTTCCGGCAGGTGGAATTGCTGTTTGAGAAAGGACAGCACATGCTTAGCCGTGTTTACATGTTTTATAATATCCAATTGTACACTCTTTCGGGTTTTTATGCCGAAATCTGGTACCGGCAGGCCGATAATAAAATTGATCGGGTTATATTACTTGACCAATCTGATGTACTCGATTTATACAACAATCAAATTGGATTAAGCGATATTGCGGGGAGTATAGGACCTAAAGAATAGGTATACTGTAGATGGAAGGCTTGTTGAAATGATTCTGCAGAATTAATATTCAAAGGTGATTTCTCAACATTCTGTAAATGAACCTGAGCTTTAACGGGTTCTCGATTTTTAACCTTTCGCACTTATCCTCTCGAGCCTTGGGATATCGAGCAGAGTGATGGATTTGTTGCTGATGTCAATGATCCTGTCGTCTTTGAAATCCTTCATTATCCGGATCACACTTTCCGTCGACATGCTGGTAAGGTCACTCAGGTCGCTGCGGGATAATGGGAGCTCAAAAGCTTCCGATTTAAAAATTTTCCTTGAAAGGCAAAGTAAAATATCTGCCAGGCGCCCATGCAACTGTTTCTGGGTAAGGCTGAAAAACCGGCTATAGGAATGCGCCGTGTTTTCGTTCAGAATATTAATAATACGGTATGAAAAAAGTGGGTTTTGCTTTAACAGTTGTTTAAATATCTGGATATCAATTAATCGCACCACAGTATCAGTATAGGTGCTTATGCTGTATAGGAAAGTATAATTGCCTTCATATATCGCCGGAAGTCCCATCAGGCTTTTCTCAGGAGTAATTGTTAAAATCAGATCCTTTGGATTTCCTTCAAGGTATATCTTAACCAGCCCTTTCTCAATATACATAATATGCGAGGCAAAGGAGCCTTGTTTGCATACCATCTCATTTTTTTTGTAATTCACCAGCACCGAATGTGAATTCACCAGATCCATTTCTTCAGTAGTGAGTAAGTCGAAGCATGTAGTATCGAAATCGAAAGAAACACAAGAGTCGGTGCCAGAGATGGGCATAAGAAAAGTTTTATTTCAGAGGATAAAAGTACACATTATATTCATTTTATTATGATATATATCATGTTTAATGTGTAAAAGGAGATCATGATTTTTAAGTCAGACTATTTATTAGGATACCGAATTGAGGCTTTTTGCAAATTCAAATAATTTCGAAAATTCTTTCAAACCCTGATGATGACAGAAAAACCGTAATTTTGCCGTACTAAAATCCTTCCAGTACATGTTGGAATCCCTGCGGAATATTCGAATTCAAGATTATGACTATGCATTGCCTGATGAACAGATAGCTCAGTTCCCTCTTGAAGTGCGCGATAGTTCAAAATTGCTTGTATTCAGAGAAAATGAAATTTCGGAAGATATTTTCTCAAATATTGCTTCCTATCTTCCTTCTGACAGCCTACTAATAACAAATGAAACTCGTGTTATTCATGCCCGCCTGATTTTCAGGAAACCTTCAGGATCCCGAATCGAAATATTCTGTCTCGAACCTGTTGATCCAACAAATGATATACAACTGGCATTTCAACAGCAAAAGAGCTGTACCTGGAAGTGCCTGGTTGGAAATGCCCGCCGATGGAAATCTGATGCCCTTATACTTGAAGGTGAATTGAAAGGGCTACCGATATATCTTTCAGCCCGGCTGCTGAAACGGGATGAAAACGCTTTTTATGTTCAGTTTGAATGGACTCCCATCCATTTCACATTTGCCGAGGTGCTGGAATATTTTGGTAAAATTCCCCTGCCTCCATATATAGCACGCGAAGCATCCGAAAGCGACAGTACCCGTTATCAGACTGTTTTTGCACGGAACGACGGTTCGGTTGCCGCTCCGACTGCCGGCCTGCATTTTACTCCCGAAGTACTTTCATCATTATCAGCTAAGGGAATTCATACTGATGCTGTTACATTGCATGTGGGTGCCGGAACATTTAAACCGGTAAGCTCTGAAACCATAGGAATGCACCATATGCATTTCGAGCAGGTTATTGTTCCTTTGAAATTGCTCAAGAAAATTCTTCTTTATAAACACAAACGTATTACCCTGGTTGGTACAACTACTGTCAGAACGCTCGAAAGTGTTTACTGGCAGGGTGTTAAATGGATGATGCTTCCTGCAATCACTCCTGTGATGCATATTGAACAATGGGATCCATACCTTGGCCTTTCAGAAAATCACGTTACATCAGAAGATGCACTACAGTGTGTTATCGATACGTTGGAACGTTTTGGGCTGACTGAGCTGCAGGGTGAAACTTCACTGATGATCGCACCCGGATATACCTATCATATTCCTGATATAATTATCACCAATTTTCATCAGCCGAAAAGCACATTGCTTTTATTGGTTGCTGCATTTATTGGACAAGAGTGGAAATCAGCATATAAATATGCTTTGGCGCATAACTTCCGATTCCTGAGTTACGGTGATAGCTGCCTGTTTTTTAAAACTGAATTAAAATGAAAGTCACAGGAATTATCCTTGCAGGCGGCAAAAGCTCACGCATGGGTACCGATAAAGGCTTGCTGGAACTTTGTGGTATGCCTTTGATAAGCTATGCTGTCAGGGTGCTTTCGGAAAGTTGCAGCTCTATTCTAATCAGCTCTTCTTCTGAAGTGTATAATTCGTTTGGGTATGAGGTTGTAGCTGATGAATATGAAGGGATTGGCCCAATGGGAGGTATTTATTCAGCCCTACGGAAGAGTAAAACAGATAAAAACCTGGTTCTCTCCTGCGATCTGCCTTTTGTGCCTGTTAAACTGCTGTCTTATATTCTTGAAAACAGTTCCGGGTATGATGTAGCTATACCCTGGCAGGGAAACCAGCATTATGAGCCGCTTTGCGGATTTTATCATTTATCGGTAATAGATAAAATGAACGATTTTATACAACAGAAAAATTATAAATTACCTGATCTGTTTGATGAAATTAAAATCAACAAACTTATTATCAATGAGGAACTTGATTTTTATTCAAAAAATATATTTTTAAACGTCAATTCAAAACATGATCTGGCGACAGCAGAAAACCTGATGAATAGCAGGAAATAATTTTCTGATTGTTCGCAATTCTTTTTTAATATTGCCATGAATTTCTCCGAGTTGTTGTTTCTGCCAGTCTGAACGATTAACGAAACTTCAACCGATGGGTTGCCCCGGAAACAGGACAGCCTCCCGAATATAATCAGAATTGGAAAGGAGAACCAGGGTGAACAATGAATTGCTTTTTGTGATAGGCCTGATGCTTATTGCTTTTTTCTACTCTTCGGTAGGACATGGAGGGGCCAGTGGATATCTTGCGCTGATGGCGCTTTTTGGCCTGGCTCCCGAATCAATCCGCTCTTATGCGTTGATTCTCAATATGATGGTTTCGGCCATTGCTTTTATTTCGTATTTCAGGGCAGGATTTTTCAGGTGGCGTCAGGTGGTGCCATTCCTGATCGCCTCAGTACCTGCAGCATATATAGGAGCAAAGTTCAGCATCAATCCGATGATGTACAAGATTATCCTGGGTATCATGCTGATTATTGCAGTTTTGCGAATGCTGCTGATTGGGAATACAGAAAACAGTGAAACTCATGATCCTCCTGTCATGCCGGCACTGGGGATCGGGATGCTACTCGGACTGGTATCAGGAATCATCGGCATTGGCGGAGGTATTCTATTGTCGCCGTTGCTGATCCTGGCAAAGTATGCCAGAATAAAAGAAGCTTCAGCAGCAGCGGCATTGTTTATTCTTCTCAATTCAGCCAGTGGACTGGCCGGTCTTATGACAAAGCAAATCCATTTTCAGCCACATATTATCTATTGGATATCAGGTGTTATGGTGGCAGGATTGCTTGGATCAGCCACCGGCAGCCGTACATTTTCTGAACTCAGCCTCAAGCGGGTACTCTCGTTAGTGCTTATTGCAGCCAGTATTAAACTGTTTTTCTTTTAGGGACTGAACCTTATTTTTTGATACTAATTATGCCTGGCTTTTGTATTCAGAAGTCCCGGGAGGTGGTTTCCAAATAGAACACCTGCAACTATTTTGTGCCAAAAACCGGCATTATACAGGCTTTACTCCGTTTAAGTATTTCCTTGTCAAAATCGACAAGACTGTTTTTCATAACCTTTGAATCCGGATCATGGCAGGTAAGGCAAGCGCCGGCCAACAGTATCCTTTTTTGTTCCGCCAGGTTGAACGGCCTCATATTTTTTCTGGTTACTGAAGGATCTTTGCGTTCACGCATGAAACCTGTCCAGGCATCCTGGGGTAAGCCATCAAATTTATTGTTCTCATAAACCGGTTCAAACGACCATCTGCCTTCTTTCGAAAATATTAATTTCCCTCTTCCATATCCAATTGCCAGAGGATCGTTATGACACGATTTGCAGCTACGCCCCAGTCGTTGGGTAGTATGAGCCGATGAAGGTGCGTAAAGCCGCTTGAAAATTGTTTTCTCACCTTTTATTAGGGCACCTTTGTCAATTGTCATGATCATGCCGGGAGTAAAAGTGCCTACCTGCCCGTTACTTTTTGTTTTATCGGTGTTGTTTATCCCAAGTACAGGCATTTCAGCCATTCCTTCACTTGAATACTCAACCCATGTGCCTTTGCTCGCGGTATTTTTCAACATATCGAAACCCTTGGTTTTTGGTTCATAGCTGTTGTGGCAACCAATGCATTGAGGTGCCCACGCTGTATGGCAAGCCTCGCAGCTCAGTCGCAGGTGGGCCTTTCCTTCGGTACAGGCTTTGGCGGGCGGCTTCATAATTACAACTCCTGCTCCCGATTTTTTGCTCATGCTCAGGAGTGTGCCATTTTGTTCAACGCTTGTATTTACAAGAGGGTTGCCGCCTTTTTGAGTCAGAATAACCTGAACACCTTCAGTTTTTAACTTACGCAACCATGAAATAAGTTGAGTCTCCTGGTCTGTTTCGGATAAAAGCTTCTGGCTCTTCGCTTTTAAAGTGTGGCAATCGCTGCACTGTATTTTTACGGCGTCTTCTTTATGCGCATACTGTTTTCCGTCGCCCATCAATTCATACGAACCGTGACAGTCAATACACAGCATGCCTTTCTGATTATGAATGTCTTCAGGCATTTTCACAAAAACCCTTTGGTCAGGCAGAACCTGGTATGCCGGCTTGCCGGTAACTTTTTCAGGCTTGAGTTCAGTTTCATGCCAGCCTTCATAGTTCATCGAAATTCGGCCGGAACGGCTGTGGCAGCTTTTGCACTTATCATTGGTAATATTCAGGTCCAGTGCCGGGTGAAACAGAGGCAGTGCCGTGTCAGATTGTTGCCTTTTGCGCATCTGGCTCAGGGTTGAAAGTGCTTTTTTATCATAGGTGAGATGGCAGGCCAGGCAACCGCCTCCTCTTTCGAGCCAGGCGGAAGGGCCGGTTTTAGTTTTTTCATTGCCCAGATGGCACCCGGCGCATAAATTCCGCAAATGCTTTCCGGCAGAAGTATGGCCGATTTCATTCACATTTTCAGAACTATTGATATCCTTGTTTTCGTTAAATACCCATTTATCTACGCTTATCATACCACGTAAAGTCGACATCAATGAAGTTTGAACCCTGCTTACTATTCCAGGGTGGCATCCTGTGTTTCCACAAGCCTGAGGCGCATTTGATAAATTTCCGGGAACTGCAAGCATCTTGCTATGTGCTTTGATCTTGTCGAGTGTAAACGGATCTCCTCCGTGACATGAATAACAACCGATGTATCCGGGATTGTGCGCATCCGTAAAACCCGACATCCCCTTATGACAGGACACACATCCTTCAGCATGCCCAAGAATAATTGAAGGTTTGGATATTGTGGAATTTGAAAAGCTTATCTTTTCGGAAACAAGTATTGCTTGCACCTTATATTCCTGCGATCCCGGCCATTGCCATTGCCACATGGGTCCGCGAAAGAAAAATCCGGTTAGTGTCAGCAAA
>CAIJPI010000338.1 GCA_903822525.1 uncultured Bacteroidales bacterium
AGAGTGCAAAGTTACGGAAAGAGTAGTGAATAGGGAATAGTGAATAGTGAAAATAAATGCTCGTCTACAATAAGCCCCTACGGGGTTTGGGGTCTCCTGTCAACTCAGAGTGAATAGTGGATAGTGCCCTTCGACTGCGCTCAGGGTGGTGAATAGTGGATAGTGGGGAGTAATAACGTTTCTAATCTTTATTATCCCTTTCAATCTGGTTTTGTGCATATATTGCATTTGAAAGGCATACGTTTGCTCCAGATATTAGAGGAACTCTCTTGTGTCAAATTCATCCTGTGTGAAAAGGTCTATATCAATTGAAATCCTGTGACCTATCTGTAACGAAAGTGCTGTACCGCCAACCAGCAGGAATCCCTGCAGCATTTCATCTGCCTGCAAGCGTTCGATTAACCCCAGTGTTGTTTGGCTGACTGTTTCTTTATGTAGCATTTCATTTCTTCCTTATTAATCCTGAGATATGTAGTTACAAACTCAAAAGTTTTGGGGTCTAAATAGCCGGTATTTTTTATGGTTTCTCTTATGGTTTTCAACTTATAATAAGTGAAAAGGAATTTTATTTCCCCAAGGTTACCATATGATAGTACTCTTTCAATGATAAGAGCCTTGTTTATAGCAGGATTTATTTTTTTGGGATCAAGGTCCCACAATATTTCATTCCGAACAGGGATCATGTTTTAAGGGAGAAATATTATATGAGTAAAACTAAAGGTACAAATGAAACACTTATTGAAGGTAGAGATCACTTTTTCCAGATAAGCGTTTTGTGGCATTCAGGTTCAGCTCTCAGGTCAGATTGCAAAGTGTAACTTACCTTAATTTTGCATTCGGAATGCACCATTCTCTATTTTGAAACGCCCCACCATTTATTGCTGAGGCCGGTATTGCCAAGGATCAGTTTTAGAACACGCCAGGAAGTGTTTTCAATGGTATAGTCGTCGGCAATTTTAGTGTAGCCTCCGGTTATTCCGAACTCAGTTACAACAGCCTTGATGCTGTTAAGTACAGCATCCGGATCGAAGCCTGTTAGTATTATTGTACCTGCATCCTGTGCTTCAGGCCGTTCCATCGACTGCCGCAGGGAGATAGCCGGGAAATTCAGCATCGATGATTCTTCGCTGATAGTCCCTGAATCGGACAAAGTGCAAAGAGCGTTCATCTGCAGGTTTACATAATCGATAAATCCGAAGGGTTTATGGAAAAGGAGTGCTGGGTGCTGGGTGCTGAGTGCTGAGTGCTGGTTGCTGAGGGCTGGGTTTATGGCTTCGAGGCGTTTGCGGGTGCGGGGATGGGTTGAAATGATGACCGGCAATTGATAGTCTTCGGCGAGTTTATTGAGTATGATAAGGATTTTCTGAAGGTTTTCAGGGTTATCCACGTTTTCTTCGCGGTGTACTGAAACGAGGAAGTATTTTTTAGGCTCAAGGCCAAGGGTGCTGAGGGCCGCCGATTGTTTTATTTTTGGCATATAATGGTTGAGCACTTCTTTCATGGGGCTGCCGGTAAGATAAATCCTACGATGGGGAAGACCCTCGGAGAGGAGATGACGGCGGGCATGCTCGGTATATACCAGGTTGAAGTCGGCAATGTGATCAATTACGCGGCGGTTTATTTCTTCGGGAACATTAAAGTCGAAACTGCGGTTGCCGGCTTCCATATGAAAGATAGGGATATGCATGCGCTTGGCAATATAAGCCGAAAGGCATGAGTTGGTATCGCCTAGTACCAGTAAGGCATCGGGCTGTTCGAGTTTAAGAACTTCTTCTGTTTTACGTATAATATCACCGACGGCCGATCCCAGGCTGCTGGTATCCACATTAAGAAAATAATCGGGTTTGCGCAGTTCAAGTTCAGTCCAGAAAATTTCGTTCAGCTCATAATCGTAGTTCTGCCCGGTATGAACGATGATATGGTTTACAAACTGATCAAGAAGACTCATTACCCGGGAGAGGCGGATGATCTCGGGGCGGGTGCCGACGACGGTGAGGATTTTGAGTTTTGTCATATTAGGTATTTAGAACACGGATAAAGCGGATAGGACGGATTTACACGGATCTTTTTTGTTAATCATTTTTGCCTGGTGGCAGACAGATAAAAGGTGATTAAATTAGCCGGTTTGCTTTTGATTAGTTAATCGTCTGAAAATATTTTTCTGTCGTTAGTGAAATATTTGCGTCTGAAAGCCGGAGTTTTACCAAAATTTAAAAGTAATCCGACTTCCATTTCTGTTGCTTTCAGATAATTTATCAATTGAAATTCATGCTCTTCTTTTAGTGATTCTGCAACTTTATTCTCAATGATTATACAATCGTCAACTACT
>CAIJPI010000339.1 GCA_903822525.1 uncultured Bacteroidales bacterium
GATTCTGAATGCATTCCTGGTAGTAAATGAAAGTATGGAAACTACCAACAGAACTTTCAGCAGTAAAACATCCGATTATTATGCCCGTTTCGAAGACGCATTTAAAAATGATCCGGGAAAAGTAGCCCCCTATTGGGAAAAAGCACAGCAGGCCCGTAAACTTTCAGATGAAATGAAAGTATACCTTAATGGTGTGAAATTCGAAGCAATTGCAAAATCCGAAAAAATCCCAATCGATTCAGCTAAAGTCCGTCCGCTTTATACCATAGGTACCAAAGACAAATACGACGAGACTACTGTTTATTTTATAGGAAACTCCAACGACGGTTCGAAAGGAAAGTCAGGAGAAATGAGGATTAAAATTGCAAAATTTAAAGAGGATCTGCTCAACCTGGTTGAACCCGCTGATCGCTCAAATATTAAAGTAGGGCTGGACCTTGTAGGACCGTTTTACGATGCCGACCACAAGAAACAGAACTGGGAAATGCACAACTTTTACCATACAATCCTGGCAGCTGATGTTACTATCCTGAATAAACTTGTTGCTGAAGTTCAGAATGCCGAACTCGACGTAGTTACTCACCTGAGAAGTAAAATTGGTGCAACGGATTTCAAGATCGACCAGATTGGTGCTACTGTAGTTCCTAAGAGCCAGTATGTTTTTATGGGCGAAAATTACGAAGCTGAAGTTTTTGTTACCGCTATGGATACCAAGCAGAGTTTTACCGCTAATATCGGTGGGCTCCGTACCAGTGAAAATGGCATAATTAAAGTTACTTTACCTGCTTCATCACCCGGACCAAAAACAGTTACCGGTAATGTTAACTTCAAATCACCAACTGGTGAAATGAAATCATACCCTGTATCATTCGACTACATCGTAGCTCCTCCATCACTCTCGGTTTCAGCTACCAAAATGAATGTGTTCTACATTGGTGTTGATAACCCTGTTTCAATATCAGCAGGTGGTGTTTCACCCGATCAGATCAGTGCCAGCATTACTAATGGTACAATCAGCCGCAATGGTGCTGAATGGCTTGTAAGGCCTGCAGCCCCTGGTAAGGCATCAGTTACCGTAAATGCTAAATTAGGCGACCGTTCAAAAAGTATGGGTACGGTTGAATACCGTGTAAAGAATGTACCTAGTCCTGAAGCATTTATTGCTAATGTAAGCGGTGGTGGTGTCAGCAGGGATTTGGTTTTATCGGCAGGCGGAATTATTCCGCGTATGCCTCAGGACTTCGAGTTTAACCTCAATTTTATCATAACTGCTTTCAAGTTTTCAGGAAACAGAAAAGGTGATATTATTGATTATTCAGGCAATGGAAATATACTTACACCTCAGATGAAAGACTTTATTAAAGGAGCTCGTAGGGGTGAGAAAATAATCCTGGAAGATATTTATGCCAAGGGACCGGATGGTAAAACCCGGAAACTGAATTCGATTGTACTTACGCTTCAATAAATCAAACGATTTTAAGCCGATATGAAAAAGAATATTCTGATCATAGCTATACTGATGCTTTTCATTGCTGCCAGCAGCAACGCGCAACAGATTCTGAATACGCCTCCACGCGATGGTGTGATTGATAAAAGCGAAAAGATCGAGAAGAAACCAATTGCTTATCCATGGATCAGGAATGCTGATTACGTATGGGAAAAACGCATCTGGCGGGTTATCGATATGCGCGAAAAAATGAATCAGCCCATGTATTATCCGGAAACTCCGCATAACAACTGGCGCAGTTTTATGACAATCATGATGGATGCTATTAAAGAAGGCAGCCTTACCGCTTATGATGCATCTTCGCCTACGGATGAGTTTATTTCGCCCATGTCGTTCAAAGAGCTCATGTCGAAAGTTGAAAAAGCTGATTCAGTGCAGCAACAACGGAATTATCCTCCTTACGATTTCTACGATACAGTTATTATTAAAAAACTGAATACCACAGATATCAAAAAGATCAGGGTCAAGGAAGATTGGTTTTTCGACAAACAACGTTCCATGCTCGAAGTACGTATCATTGGATTTTGTCCTGTAATTGATGTTTTCGAAAACGATGGTACATACCGTGGTCAGAAACCACTGTTCTGGATATACTTCCCTGAAGCCAGACCTATCATGGCAAAATCAGAAGTATTCAACAGGTTCAACGGTGCTGCAAAACTTACTTACGATGATTTCTTCTGGAAACGAATGTTCAGCAGCTATATTTACAAGGTTGATAACCAGTACGACCGTAAAATTTCGGAGTATGCAACAGGAATTGATGCTATACTCGAATCGGAAAGGATAAAAGAAGACCTCTTCAATTTTGAGCAACAGCTCTGGGAATATTAGTCAAAATGCGGGTCTGAAATCTTTCGGATACTGGTATAAAAAAAGATAAACCAAAAGGCAACTCTTCAGATATGGAGAGTTGCTTTTGTTTTTATACTTTTGTAAATCTTGTAACGTAAAAATTAAATAATTTTATAGACTGTCTGAATTTTAAAATTGTAGTGATTTATCGTGTTATATGCTCAATCTACTGTCAGGCTGAGAAGCCTGCCCTGAGCCTGCCGAAGGGGAGTCGAAGTCCACTAAATCATCTCAATATTTTTGGTTTAGCGTTGAACGAGTGCATTTCGACTTCGCTCAATGTGACAGAAATACAGGGTTTTGATGCGTTAAAGTAGTTTTTATCATTTTTAAACAGTTACTAATATTAGCTTTACCTGATTAAAATCTATAAAACCTGATTATGTCAGCCGATCTGCTTCTTACCCCTATCGAATACCTCAAAGGTGTTGGGCCTAAAAGAGGAGAGTTGCTTCGCAAAGATGCAGGCGTGAGCACATATTACGATATGCTGACGTATTACCCGTTCAGGCATGTAGACCGAAGCCGTTTTGTTCCTATCGCTGAGATCAATACTGAAAATGCCTATCTGCAGATCAGGGGGAAAGTAACCGATGTGCAATTAGCCGGTCAGGGCAGGAACTCACGGCTTGTAGTTACAATTCGCGATAACTCCGGCTCTGTCGACCTGGTTTGGTTTCAGGGAATCAGTTGGGTGAAAGATAAATTTACCCCCGGCAGTGAATGGGTGGTATTTGGCAAGCCTACACTTTTCAATGGCCGGTATAATATTTCTCATCCCGAAACAGAAACAATGGCTGAGTTTATTGCCCAGCCTTCGGATCCTCTGCACCCTGTATACAATTCGACTGAGAAAATGAAACTCAACGGCCTGGCAACCCGTGCCATTTCAAAAATTACCCGTACTTTAATTTCACAGTTAAAAGGTGTTATTCCCGAAACCCTTAGCAGCGATATAATTCATGAATTTAAATTCATGGGGAGGGAAGATGCACTTATAAACCTGCATTTTCCTCCGGATACCGAAATTCTGGAGAAAGCAAGAGCAAGACTGAAATTCGATGAGTTATTTTTTATTCAGCTTCGACTTCTGCGCTATAAAATTAATCGGTCCGAAAAAATCAGGGGAAATGTTTTTAGCCTTATAGGGGAGCATTTCAATGGTTTTTATAAGGAATGCCTTCCTTTCGAACTTACCAATGCGCAGAAAAGAGTAATTCGCGAAATACGTGCCGATTTGGGTTCAGGCAAACAAATGAACCGCCTGTTACAAGGTGATGTTGGAAGCGGGAAAACACTGGTTGCTCTGATGTGCATGCTTATTGCTCTTGATAACGGTTTCCAGGCCTGCCTCATGGCGCCTACCGAAATACTTGCAAATCAGCATTATGCTACCATTTCGAAGTTTTTAAAAGGCATGAATGTTACGGTCGATCTGCTTACCGGAAGCACCCGGAAAGCACGCCGTAAAGAAATACACCCAATGCTTCAGTCGGGAGAACTGCATATTATCATTGGTACCCATGCCCTGATTGAGGATGCAGTTAAGTTCAGCAAACTCGGACTGGTTGTGGTCGACGAGCAGCACCGTTTCGGTGTAGCCCAGCGGGCCAAAATGTGGAGCAAGAGCGAAGTTCCACCACATGTGCTTGTAATGACTGCCACGCCTATTCCCCGAACACTAGCAATGACTGTTTATGGCGATCTTGATCTTTCGGTAATTGATGAGCTGCCACCGGGACGAAAACCGATAAAAACATATCATTTTTATGAATCCGGACATGAAAAGGTGTATAATTTCATGCGTCAGCAGATCGCTTCAGGCCGACAGATATATGTTGTATACCCGCTGATTGAAGAATCGGAAATGCTCGATCTGAAGAACCTCCAGGATGGTTTCGAACACCTCAAACAGGTTTTCGCTGCTCTCCGTTATACAATAAGCATGATTCACGGGCGCATGAAAGCTGAAGAAAAGGATGCTGAGATGCAGCGGTTTAAAAATGGTGAAACACAGATTATGGTTGCCACCACAGTAATTGAAGTTGGAGTGGATGTGCCGAATGCATCGGTTATGGTGATCGAAAATGCCGAGCGCTTTGGCCTTTCACAACTTCACCAGCTCCGGGGCAGGGTGGGGCGTGGTGCTGATCAGTCGCATTGCATCCTGATGACTGGCTTCAACCTGACAGCCGATGGACGCACACGTATTGAAACTATGGTTCGTACATCCGACGGATTTGAAATTTCGGATGTCGACCTGAAATTGCGTGGCCCCGGCGACCTTGAGGGAACCCGCCAAAGCGGTATACTCGACCTGAAACTGGCCGATATTGTCCGAGATGAGCAAATGCTCCGGGCAGCCAGAAATTGTGCACAGAAACTTCTTGACGACGATCCACACCTGGCTAAAACCGAAAACCAGAGGATGGTAAGGTATCTGAATTATCTCAGTAATAAAAAATCGGAATGGGCAATGATCAGTTAGAAGTTTATTGAGAAACTGATTCGGTTCAGACACCCTTTGGGTGTGCAGACCCGAATCAGTTTCTGCTTTATCTCTTAAATGTTAATTATTTTTTGGACAGTCTATGCAGCTTACCCTGATCATTCCAGCTTTGTAATAGCTGTTTTATATTCCCCCGCTGTAAACCATCTTCTTTACCATGATAAATTTTCCTGTATTCAGCACCAGGTAATACATTCCGGCAGGAATGTTCCCCGGGTTCCATTCGCAGCGATGGCTGCCTGCAGGTAGCGTGTCATTAACCAGGGTGGCAACAGGGTTGCCGTTTATATCGCGGACCTGCATCAATACTTTTGAATTTTCTTTAAGCACATAACTGATTCCCGTTGATGTTATAAATGGATTAGGGAAGTTCTGTTCAAGAGTAGCATTGCTGATGGATGCAGGATCAGCTGTACCGGTTGGATTTAAAGCAGGACTCCCGGCCTGCACCCAGGCAGTATATATTAATGCCGCCAAAGCATGCGATGCGCGCTGAAACAATGGGATTGTAAAACCTTTCGAATTATTCCATAATGCCTCTTTATATATAGAGGATGAATAATTCGATGATAAAGTTTTGGCATTGTTGTCGGCAATCAGAACTGAGTCGCAATACTTGTAATTAGCATACAGGTAGTCAAATATATACTGATTTACATCGCTGACGGCTGTTGCATTTTCGCCGGTATAAACAAACTGCGATATATAGGCATTTATCATGGTTGACTCGTACCTCGAGTGTATGCCTGTATTTCCGGTAAGTTGCCCGTTGTAGTTTTTGGTGATATGCAAAGGCATATGGCCATCGGCAATATAATGCCCAAGGTCAGCGGCAAATATCTGTGCCTTGGCAAAATCGAGCCGTTGCATGCAATTCCTTAGCGAATCGAATGAACGTTCGGTTGCCCATGGTAAAATGCCATTATCCTCAACAAATGCAGCACCATGCAAGGCTATGGCTGCTTCTAGCGTTTGTGGAATAGTTCCGTTTGTGACAAATTCAGGATAATTGTCGATATCAATATAGTGCTTTGGTGCTTCGGTAGGGTCGGTTGATTTACGATAATCGGCATCCGAAGCATGGTCGCGCAAAAATACAACCCAGGCCTGAAAATCCTGCATCTGCTGGTTAAAGGATAAGGATGAAGCCTCACTGATTTTGCTATGCCCTGTTGCTCCCCAGCTACTTAAAATAATTGACAGGGAAATAAGTGCGATGGATGAGATAAAAAACTTTTTCAAATGGTATGGTTTTAACAGTAAAATTGGAAAGGCGAAATTACACTTTTATCCGTCATAAAGGCTTTAACTGCAATAATTCGAGTAATTCTAAAAGTCAATCTGGCCCATATCGGATCCTTTTTCAACTCTGTTTTCACTTTATATGTCTGCAATCCCGAATTATCCCTAAATTTGCACCTCCGAAAAGATTTTACAATGAAAATTTCTTATAATTGGCTGAAAGACTATGTTAATGTCAGCCTCGCACCTGTTGAAGTAGCCCGTATTCTGACCGATTGTGGTCTTGAAGTTGAAGCGATCGAAGAATATGAATCTGTTAAAGGCGGATTGAAAGGCATAGTAATAGGCAAGGTGTTGTCGGCCGACCGCCACCCCAATGCTGATAAGCTTACCTGTTGCAAAGTTGATGTAGGTAACGGCAACGTGCTCGATATAGTGTGTGGTGCACCCAACGTAGCTGCAGGCCAGCTTGTTCCGGTTGCCACTATAGGTGCAGTTATATACAGCGGAAATGAATCGTTTGTTATAAAAGCCGGCAAACTGCGCGGTGAACCCAGCAATGGAATGATCTGTGCCGAGGATGAACTGGGCTTAGGTACTTCACATGCCGGCATTATGGTGCTGGACGAAAATGCAATTGTTGGCTCATTAGCTTCAGCGTATTTCGGTGTCGAATCGGATACCCTGCTCGAAGTTGCCATCACCCCGAACCGTGCTGATGCCACTTCGCACATTGGAGTAGCCCGTGATCTTGTTGCCGCTATCAATAACCGTGAAAAACAATATGAAAAGGTTGTCCTTACTATTCCTGCGGTCGATCATTTCAGGATAGATAACAATACGCTTCCGGTAACTGTCACTATCGAAAACACTGAAGCCTGTGCCAGGTATTCCGGAATAACAATCAGTGGTATACAGGTTAAAGAATCGCCGGTTTGGCTTCGCGACAGGATTAAAGCTATTGGGTTGCGACCCATTAATAATGTTGTTGATATTACGAATTTTGTATTGATGGAAACAGGCCAGCCTCTGCATGCCTTCGATACTTCATATATTGCCGGAAACCAGGTAATCGTTAAGAAAATGCCTGCCGGAACAAAGTTTGTCACCCTCGATGAAATAGAGCGCAGTTTGGGTGCTGATGATCTGATGATCTGTAACAGTACTGAAGCCATGTGCATTGCCGGCGTATTCGGTGGAGCTAAGTCAGGTGTTACCGAAAATACAACATCCGTATTTCTCGAAAGTGCCTATTTTGATGGAACGCATGTGCGGAAAACCTCGAAACTACATGGCTTAAAAACAGATGCATCTTTCCGTTTCGAGCGTGGCGCCGATCCCAACATTACCGTTTATGCACTTAAGCGGGCTGCCATGCTGATAAAAGAAATTGCCGGGGGAGTTATTTCTTCTGAAATAGTGGATGTATATCCCAGCCCCATTGCCGATTTTAATGTGGAAGTATCATACAAACGCATCAACACTCTGATTGGGAAAGAGATTGAAAAAGAGACTGTAAAAGATATCCTGACATCTCTATCCATTAAAATTATCGCGGAATCTGAGGAGGGACTTACGCTCTCAATTCCTCCTTTTAAAGTTGATGTAACCCGCGAAGCTGATGTGGTTGAAGAGATTCTTCGCATATATGGGTATAATAACATTGCTTTAAGCGACACTGTCCACTCCTCGCTTTCATATAGCCGTAAGCCTGATCCTGAATCGCTTCAGCAAAAACTGGCTGATTATCTGAGCAATAACGGGTTTAACGAAATACTTACCAACTCACTTACCAGCTCTGCATATTACGAAAAATCAGAGGTATATGGTTTTGACGAATGCGTGAAAATCCTGAATCCTTTGAGCAGTGAATTGGGCGTAATGCGCCGGACCCTGCTTTTCAGCGGGCTCGAAAGTGTTTCATATAATATAAACCGGCGCATGCCTGACCTTAAATTCTATGAGTTTGGCAATGTGTATAGCTATATCCCGGCACAATCGGCCAGTAACGATGTTACCCGTAAATATAATGAACGAAAGAAACTTTCCATATTTGTAACGGGTAGCCAGCAAGGTGAAAGCTGGTATATGCCTTCTTCGAAATCGGACTATTTCTTTCTGAAATCGCTGGTTTTTGCACTTATACGCAAAGCAGGTATCGGGCTGCATACTCTGGTGCCGGCAGATATTGATAATAGATTATTTGCCGAAGGCGAAGCTTTCCTTATCAATACCAGGCCTTTGTTAAGCATAGGTCAGCTTCAGGCAGGTGTTCTCAGGCAATTTGATATCAAACAGGATGTGTTTTATGCTGAACTCGACTGGACTACCTTGCTCCGTGAGGTGAAACCCGATAGTGTGAAGTTCAGTGAAATTTCACGCTTCCCTGAAGTTCGCCGCGATCTGGCACTATTGCTCGATAAGAAAGTGAAGTTTACGGATATCGAAACACTCGCAAACAGGAATGGTAAAGGGATACTTCGCGCTGTAAACCTGTTCGATGTGTATGAAGGCGAAAAAATTGAAGCAGGCAAAAAATCATACGCTGTAAGTTTTACCATGCAGGATGATCAGAAAACGCTAACGGATAACGATATAGAAAAACTCATGAAACGCCTTGCTGATGTCTTCGAAAAGGAACTTGGGGCAGTCATCAGGAAATAGCACATTGCATTTCTGAAACCATTATAAACCGGGCATTGTTCCGGTTTTTTTATGGCTACGTGCAGTGCAACAGAGGGCTGACAGGAATTTTGTAGAACTGTACTGCATGGGTGCCTGTTCATTTTATCTCTTTGGTTTCGAGGGAAATAAAGTCTGAATTCTTATATGTTTTGCCATTTTGTCAGCAATACTGCCAAAAATCGTTAAAGGCGTAAAATATTTCGCGATAATAGCGTTAACTTTGCACAACATTAGCCAGGAAGGCTTGTAATTACGATGGATATAATTTCGATTAAGCAACGTTTTGGTATTATAGGCAATTCGGCTTTGCTCGACAGGGCCATTGATATTGCGCGGCAGGTCGCACCAACCGATCTCAGCGTATTGATAACAGGTGAAAGTGGGGTAGGGAAGGAGATTTTTCCACAAATCATCCATCACCTGAGTGCCCGGAAACATGGGGCATATATAGCAGTAAACTGCGGTGCTATCCCTGAAGGGACGATAGATTCAGAGCTTTTTGGGCATGAGAAAGGTTCGTTTACCGGTGCACACGAAGCACGTAAAGGCTATTTCGAGGTAGCTAACGGAGGAACCATTTTTCTGGACGAAGTTGCCGAACTCCCCTTGTCAACTCAGGTGCGATTGTTAAGAGTACTTGAGTCGGGCGAGTTTTTTAAGGTCGGCTCATCCAAAAGCCAGAAAACCGACGTAAGAGTGGTTGCCGCCACCAATGTGGATGTACAGATTGCGATCGATCACGGTAAATTCAGGCAGGATTTGTTTTACAGGCTGAATTCAGTGCCTATTGCAGTGCCAGCTCTTCGCGAACGTAAGGAGGATATATTTTTACTGTTCCGCAAATTTGCATCTGATTTTGCAGAGAAATACCGCATGCCTGTTCTGGAACTTGATGAAGAGGCCAGGCAGATACTGATGAATTATCGCTGGACAGGTAATATCAGGCAATTGAAGAATTTCGCCGAACAAATTTCAATTATTGAGCGTACCCGCAATGTTTCGGCGGCCACAATACAGCGGTATCTTCCTGAAACCACCCGCCGCGATTTACCTGTGCTTTTTAAGGATGCACACAAAGGGAATGAGATGTCGGAACGCGAATTGCTGTATAAAGTGCTCTTCGACATGCGCCGCGATATGACTGATCTAAAGAAATTGGTCGGTGAGATTATAGGGCACGATGAAGTAGCGAGTCACTTCAGCAACCAGGCTACCCACATCCCCGAACATTACAGCAATGAGCCGCTAAGGTCGGAAGGAAACAGGGTAGTGGTTCACGACAGGCAGCAACCAACTGATGACGAGACCTTCGTTCATGGTGAAATTATGGAAGAATCACTTTCACTACAGGAACGCGAACTTGAACTTATACGCCGGGCTTTGGATAAAAATGAAGGCCGCCGCAGGAACGCAGCTAAAGAACTAGGAATCTCAGAACGTACATTGTACCGTAAGATCAGGGAATATGGAATTAAAGGATAAAAGTATACAGCCGGGAAAACGTTCCCGCATACAGCTGTCAGTTCTTCTTTTATGGAGTCTGGTATTTGTTGCCGTGTGCTCTATACAAGGATGCAGTTATTCGTTTACCGGAGCAAGTATTTCGCCTAGCGTTAAGTCTATTTCGGTAAGCTATCTTCCTAACAATGCATTATTGGTTCAGCCGACACTCAGCCGTAAATTAACTGAAGCTATCAGGGATAAATTTACAAGCCAGTCGAGTCTTTCGCTGGTAGGGTCCAATGGTGATCTGAATGTGGCAGGTGAAATAACCGGATATACTACCGACCCCGTTGCTATTACCGGCGATCAGCAGGCTGCACTGCAGCGGCTCAAGATCACTGTAAGTATTCGGTTTTCCAATAAACAGGATCCGAAACAGGATTTTGAAGCCAGTTTTTCACGGTTCCAGGACTATGACTCAAAGGAACGGCTGGCCGATGTTGAAGAAACCTTAATTGACCTGATCAACGAAGAATTAGCACAGGATATTTTTAATAAAGCAGTTGTAAACTGG
This sequence comes from uncultured Bacteroidales bacterium, assembly GCA_903822525.1. GTDB lineage: Bacteria > Bacteroidota > Bacteroidia > Bacteroidales > UBA4417 > UBA4417. Next base: position 10,816 of record CAIJPI010000339.1, read on the forward strand.
TAATGATAGTATGGAACGCCAGATAGCCGGCATTCGAAGCTGAATCCGTATCATTTTACAAAAGAGAAATAAGCCAAACACCAATAATAATACTTTTGTCTGCCTGATGACCCCTGAAAAATTTAACCTTTATCTGAAAGATCCTTCGCTGCTTGATAGCCAGTCAGTCGATGAACTTTGGATGCTGGTTAAGGAATACCCTTATTTTCAGGTAGCGCGTATGTTACTGGCCCGTAACCTGCATAATACAGGCCACGAGGCATATCCGCTCTCGCTCAGGCTGGCGGCAGCATATGCCGGCGACAGAAGCAAACTAAAATTCTTGATTGAAGGAAAGCCGGCAGGAATAAAAGAGCGGGTTGCTGATCAGGTTCAAAAGGATGTTTTGCCGGAGGCTCCGGTGAAATTTACGGATGATGATAGCATAGTCAAACAGCCGGATGTTGCCAGAGTAATACACAACCCTCTGATTGAAAATATTTTTTCCAGACTGAGTGAGATACAGCTTCCTGATGAAGAGTTAGCCGCATCTGGTATGCCGGGTATTGAAATTGTTAACATTCAAGGATCCGGAGAAAGCCTGTCTACACGTAATGACCTGGTGGATAAATTTATACGTGAGGAGCCCCGTATCAGTGCCCCCAGGCGCGAATTTTATAATCCGGAAGATCATGCTCGCGAGAGCAAAAGTTTTCATGAGGATTTTGTAAGTGAAACGCTGGCAAAGATTTATGAGCAGCAAGGCCTTTATAATATGGCGGTAAAAATTTATGAAAAACTCATGTTGCTTATTCCCGAAAAAAGTAGTTACTTTGCAGGCCAAATTAAAGAAATCGATAAAAAACGTAAGTAACACATTTATAAATACATAAAAACAATAGAGTATGAATGCTTTTATTTTTGTTTCTGTTCTGATCCTGATCGCCTGTGTGCTCATGATATTGGTTGTTTTGGTTCAGAACTCAAAAGGTGGTGGATTGGCCTCAAATTTTTCATCCTCTAATCAGTACATGGGTGTTCGTAAGACTGCCGATTTTCTGGAAAAATTTACCTGGGGCTTAGCAATTGCTTTACTTGCTCTCAGTTTGTTATCCATTGTGGTTATTCCGCGTGGTAATAGCAAAACAGGAACATCTGATACTGAACTTCGTCAGAATATTGACGAAAATGCACAGCCTGTTAAAGACTTCCAGTCTGCACCTAAAGAAGAAAAATAATACGAGCAATAATAGTTTCAATGAATGTCAGAATGTCACGTGCATTCTGACATTCTTTTTTTTTGTCGGTTAGTCGCCAACTCATTACCTGACTATATTGAGCGGTAATCGGGTGCTAATATTAACATTTTCAGGTGATTGAAATGTATAACTGACTATTTAGCTCTGATTTTGTTCCTGAGTTTGGCACGAATTATGACAACAGAAGTGCACACTATAAAAATAATCACATCGTTTCACATAAAAATTAAGAAAAAAACATGGCACAGGTAAATGTAAAGCCTTTGGCCGACCGAGTATTGGTTGAGCCGGCAGCAGCCGAACAAAAAACAGCAGGTGGTATTATCATTCCCGATACTGCAAAAGAAAAACCACAGAAAGGCATAGTAGTAGCCATTGGAAATGGTAAAAAAGATGAACCGCTTACAGTTAAAGTTGGCGATCAGGTTTTATATGGTAAATATTCAGGTACTGAGATCAACATCGAAGGAAAAGATTATCTGATCATGCGCGAAAGCGATATTCTGGCTGTGATATAATTAGTAACTCAAAAAAAAGATTTCAGATATGAAAGGAAAAGAAATAATTTTCGAAAGCGAAGCCCGCGACCGTATGAAAAAGGGTGTGGATGCTTTGGCAAATGCTGTTAAAGTTACACTGGGTCCTAAAGGCCGTAATGTAATTATCGAAAAGACTTACGGTGCACCCCAGATTACCAAGGACGGCGTTACCGTTGCCAAAGAAGTTGAAATGAAAGACGCCGTTGAAAACATGGGCGCACAGATGGTAAAGGAAGTTGCATCCAAAACTGCTGATGTAGCAGGTGATGGTACAACCACAGCTACCGTTCTTGCTCAGTCGATCATTACCACCGGATTGAAAAATGTTACCGCTGGTGCAAATCCTATGGATTTGAAACGGGGCATCGAAAAAGCAGTTGCTCTTGTAGTTGCTGATCTGAAAAGACAATCAAAGGAAGTTGGCGACAGCATCGAAAAAATTCAGCAGATTGCCACCGTTTCAGCTAATAACGACCAAACCATTGGTAAGCTGTTGGCAGAAGCGATGAAAGCCGTTTCGAAAGAAGGCGTTATCACGATCGAAGAAGCTAAAGGCATTGAGACAACGGTTAAAGTTGTTGAAGGTATGCAGTTCGACCGTGGATACATCTCACCTTATTTTGTTACTGATGCTGAAAAAATGGAAGTTGTTTACGAAAATCCGTTTATCCTGATTCACGACAAAAAAGTGAGCAGCATGAAGGATTTACTTCCTATTCTGGAGAAAGTTGTTCAAACCGGACGTCCGCTGCTTATCATTGCCGAGGATGTTGATGGCGAAGCACTGGCTACACTGGTTGTGAATAAAATCCGTGGCTCACTCAAAATTGCTGCAGTAAAGGCTCCAGGATTCGGCGATCGTCGCAAGGAAATGCTTCAGGACCTTGCTATTCTTACCGGAGGAACAGTTATTTCGGAAGAACAGGGATACCGCCTCGAAGACGCTGATCTTAGCTATCTTGGACAGGCTGAAAAAATCAATATCGATAAAGACAATACAACTATTGTCAGCGGTAAGGGTGAAAAAGAAGGCATTGTTGCCCGCGTAAGCCAGATCAAAGCTCAGATTGAAACCACTACTTCCGATTACGACCGCGAAAAACTGCAGGAACGCCTTGCGAAATTGAGCGGCGGTGTTGCAGTTATCTATGTAGGAGCTGCCAGCGAAGTGGAAATGAAAGAAAAGAAAGACCGTTTCGACGATGCATTGCATGCTACACGTGCTGCTATCGAAGAAGGAACTATTCCTGGTGGTGGTGTTGCATACATCCGCGCTATCTCGGTTCTTGAAAATGTAAAAACCGAAAACCAGGACGAAGAACTGGGAATCAAAATCGTTAAACGCGCTCTCGAAGAACCACTTCGTCAGATTGTTGCGAATGCTGGTTTGGAAGGTTCGATCATCGTTCAGAAAGTGAAAGACGGCAAAGATGATTTTGGATTCAACGCTCGTACAGAAGTGTATGAAAATCTCTATTCAACAGGTGTTATTGATCCTGCCAAAGTAGCCCGCGTTGCTCTCGAAAATGCTGCATCTATTGCAGGAATGTTGCTCACTACCGAGTGTGTGATCTTCGAAAGCAAAGATGATAAAGAACCCGCAATGCCAAATCCTGGTATGGGCGGAATGGGTGGAATGTACTAAGCGACAATCACTCAATTATAAAATGCTTCAAAGCCCTGCTTCTGCGGGGCTTTGGCGTTTTAGGGAAGTCATGGGTTTAAGTGCAAAGCTCAGAATGTAAAAAGGTCAGTATAAAGTATTAAGATTCGAATTCTACTGGTTTAAAACAAGAAATCTTTAATCTCACAGATACTAACCCCGAATCCCGAAACCTTCAAAGTTTATCAATCCTCATAAAAACTTCCCAATACTTCTGCTTGTTCATATCCGACCAGTGAATCTGCATCCTTCTATACTGATAGGTTTGTATCTGGCAAACTATGATAAGAAGCACTATTATTCCTTTAAGTATGAATTTCAATTTACTGCTTCTGATTTTTTGCAATACAGTTGCAAGCAGGATCGCAAAAAACGCATAGAATTCTACCATTACTCGTTGCGAAAAACTGCCGCCATAAAACCACATATGCCAGGAAGAGAAAATATAAACAAGAATAAAAAGGAAGCCCAAAAGGGTATACGCATGAAAACGGTTTGACCGGAATAAAAAATAGAATCCCGACATACTCAGTAATAATAATGGGGTATATACAAACATCCCCTTGCGATAGCTGAAAAGGAAATTTACTATTTGCGGATTTAAAAAATTGAATCCTTCTTCTTTGTACGAATATACTATAAAACTACCGGTCGAAATTTTGTAAATAATAAGCTGAATGGATAACAAAAGCATAAATAGAATTGCGGAAATGAATAACATCCGCTTTTTCGTTAAAAGGCTTTTTAAGCCGGATACAAACTGTTTGTAGTCGCCGCTTAAAAAAGGAATAGCCAGCACTACCAGTATATTTACCGGACGTATAAGTGCAATTAAGCCCAGAAGTAGGGCGCTGAATATCAGATGCTTAATTTTATGAGCCTGAAAATATTTTCTGATTGTAATACAAAACCATGTAATGGCAGTTAACGAATAAAGGTGAGACATTGCAAATTCGGTAACTACATAATAAAACAGGTTGGTGCCAAACACTATTGCTATCAGTACAATCGCAATTCCATTTTTATTAATTTGATACGACTTTAATAGTTTTCGTATTCCAAAGAGTGCAAGCATGAAATAGAAAAGTGCTCCAAGGTGGACCATCATGGTATAATAAAAGCTATATCCGTCAGATGGTAAGTCGGTAAGTAAGGTGATTGTATGCCCCATAAGGAAGAAAGGCAACAGGAATAGCGCAGTCCCGACATAGTATTTATTAATGGTTTCGCCATTATGTTGCCTCCGGTATTCGTAAGAAAGGTTTGGGTTATAGTATGTTTTGTTCTCGATTTGATTATAAAATCCGAAATTAAGATCGTGATAGATAATAATCGCCGGAAGATAGGCATAGTACCCTTTTGCATCAGCTTCTATAATTCCGGTTTGGTAATCTTTTTTAAAAGTAGTATTGATAATGGCCCAGAGCATGACACTAAAAATCAGCCAGGGTGCAAGAACTGCTGCAGTTCCGGATTTATTTTTCAGAAAATTATTACCAGACATATCTATTAATAATTATTTCAGAAGATCGTTGTTTTTCGCAAAGATATGGCATACTGCATATAGTGCAATACGGGTTTGTATTTATTAAAATCGACCGATACTTTTTATCAGGAAAATTTGAAAATTATTTATAAACGAATCACGAGAATTAAGTGAGAATAACCAATGATTCTTATCGGAAAAAGTAGGAGTTTTTGTATAGCATTTGCTTGTGAGAATAATCAATGCTACTTAGTCATATTTAATAAGTTTACCACTACCGGAGTTTGTGCCGGATATTTCAGGTGGATTTCCCCGGTAATATATATTTCCCAGGCCCATAATTTCGTATTCAAGGTGGTGAAAAACGTTGACATAGCAATCATTGGTGCTTGAATTCCGCATAAATAAGAATCCAGACTCAAGGTCAAGGCAATGAAATGGACCATAACCATTAGAAAAGATAAAATTCACCCCCGTTTTGCCACTAATTTTCATGTCAACCGATCCGTTAACTATGCTAAGTTTTGATATGCCTGTCTTAATAATTAAATCAATATACCCTGAACCACCGATTGATGATATTGTTAGTGAATCTTCGCGTATAGTATCAGTGTTGCTTACAGTGCTGGTTGCCTTGTATTGCAGCTCGAGTAAATGCGGCAAAGTTACATAGGCATTGATTTTCTTATCGTAAGAGCGTAACCAGTTGACTGTGTTGTTGTTCTTTATTGTCAGCGTATTGTCAGTTATTGATGTTTCGACTGCAGGCAATACATTTGCACCTCCTTCGAGTTTTATGCTGTAGGAACTTCCCTGGGAAATAATAAGGTTAACGTCGTCGTTCAGGTTAATTTTTGTGAACCCTTCTCCATTGGGCCTGGTAATAGTTACTGTTTCCCCCGTACTTTTCGCAAAATCGAAAAAACTATCTTTCCCGCATGAAGCCAACACGAAGGTTAGCAAAACAAGAAGCAGAAAGGGAGCCCTTTCCTTTTCCATGTTTTTGGAAACTGGGGTTGTATGTGGTTGCCTTATCATATTTTCTTGCTGTAAATCCAGGGTAATTTGTAGCCCAATCCTATGCCGACAAAATCAGCCTGCCCGAAATGAGTGCGGAGGGTAAGATTTGCAAAAATCTGCGGCGTGATATCGTATTCGAGACCCAGCTTAAAATAGATGTTTTGTGGAGCCATCAGTCCTTTTAAATAGAATCCCAGTCCAAAATTGTAGGAGAGTTTCGACATGCTGAGCCTGTATACCGGTCCGATTCCGAATCGCAACAAATCACGGTTGTAATCATGCTTTACTTCATAGAGCTTTGCGAAATAGAAATCTGATTCATCATAAGTGAGATCGAATCCTATCCCGACACTGCTTTTGAACGAAAACTGTTTCATTACGGTTCCAAAGAAGTTGTATATCATGAACTTTTGCCCATAATCACTGCCCATATCCTTGTATGCAATTGTTGCCCCGGCTGCCAGGTCAATCGATTTTGTCCCCGGAAACTCAAATTTATAGAGCGAAGGCATTATCTTTTTGCTTAAGTATGTATTTTGTTTACTCAGCCGGTAAGCAAATGCTAAATTTACCGATGGGGTATTGATCCCATAATTTGGTGTTTTGGTCGATCCGTTGGAGAAATGCATTAGCGCAAGGCCTACTGCCACATTCATCCTGGGGTTTATCCTCCAGCGGTATTCGCCCATCAGGTTTATAGCAGCATTTATATGCGAGCCTATGGCAATATACTTGTAGTTCTCGAGCCTGTCGAACCGCTTTGTCAGGTACGCAAGTCCCAGGCCTACTCTGAAGTTGATTTCATGTTTTCCGTTTCGTACAATGGGATAGTTAACATAAGGGAATATGGCATTGGCACTACCCAGGAATTGCGAGTTCCCCAGATGAGAGTACCAGCAGCTGATTCCAATGATAGGGTATCCGTACATAGTCTGCCATCGTTCGCGACCATATGTTTCTTTGCCTAAATTTATCTCGAAGGCAGGGAAATGCGCATTGAAAATCTTCATTTCAAGATGGTGGTTTATCATAAAACCATAGTTTGCGCGACCTTCGAGTAGCAGGTTTGAGCCCCAAAGCTTATGCTGAGCATTTGCCGGTACTTTTATAAGTACAAGCATAACTATCAGTAAAACAATTGCTTTAAACCTGTTTTGAGGCATTATTCTGCGATTAAAAAAATGGCCTGTAAAAGGCCATCCGAATAACGCAAAATTACAGCCATTCGTGCATCTTACAAAGCTTTTATTTCACATTACAGCTTTTTTTGCGAACATGTGTTGTTTGTAAGTGCTTTATTGTATGAATATTCAATCGAAAATTGCGTCTTTTTTTCATCTGTTTCCGTACCGGAATTCACAATTTTCACTACTTATGAACCATTGGCAAGCGGGCTTTAATCATTGTGTACCTTTGTAAAAAAGAAATCTCCAATGGATCAACGACTGATAGAATTTGAGCGGCTGCTAAAAATTATGGATGAACTCAGGGCACAGTGTCCATGGGATAAGGAACAGACTTTTGATTCGCTCAGGCATCTGACCATCGAAGAAACCTATGAACTTTCGGATGCCATACTCGAAAAGGACCCGGATGAAATACGCAAGGAACTTGGCGACCTCATGCTGCACCTTGTTTTTTATGCCAAACTGGGCGAAGAAGCTGGAAAATTTGGGATAGCCGATGTGTTGAAAGGGATCAACGAAAAGCTTATAAGCCGCCATCCTCATATATACGGCGATGTTAAAGTGAGCAGCGCCACCGATGTTAAAGATAACTGGGAAAAAATAAAACTTACCGAAGGCCGTGAGTCGGTTCTCGAAGGTGTGCCAATGTCGCTGCCGGCTATGGTAAAAGCATATCGCATTCAGGATAAAGTCAGGGGAGTAGGGTTCGACTGGGACAATGTTGAGCAGGTCTGGGAAAAAGTAGAGGAGGAAATTGCTGAACTGAAGCATGAATTGAAAAACGGAGCCGATACACTTAAAACAGAAATGGAATTCGGCGACCTGATGTTTGCCCTTGTAAACTATGCCCGTTTTATTGATGTAAATCCCGAAACAGCCCTCGAACGAACCAACCGCAAGTTTATCAGCCGTTTTAAACACCTCGAGAAGGCAGTAAATGCCGATGGTAAAAAACTGCACGAAATGAACCTGGCTGAGATGGATGTATACTGGGAAAAAGCAAAGGAAGAAAAAGGCTGACAGAAATTTTCGAAACCGTTCTTAGTATTTCTCAGCTTAAAAATGTCCCTATTTTAGCAAGAGAATGTTTACAGGATTTAACGCATAAAAACCTGCAAATCCGGGTAATATTAATTAATTGTTAAGTTTTTTGAAGCAGAATTTAAACCTTTGAAATGCACTAATTTTGTGTGTAATGAAAAAAATACTCATCATCGTATTCAGTGTTTTTTTGTCTGCCTTTGTTTTCAGTCAGGCTTCTGTATGTTTTCCTGCTATGCAGGAATACAGTATGACTGAGAATGTTATGGGTCTTTCCGCACACAGTACCGATAATTGCGAGGAAGATCATTCTGTAAATACGTTGCACACCTCTTTTCTTATCCCATTTATTAGTTATTTCACAGGTAATATAAAATTAAACACAATAGCAGGAATTCCGCCATACTTGTGGCAGCCTCCCAAATAATTATTCTGTTTTTTTATTTGTAAATGCACAAATCTTTGCATTTGCTTAGTCATTCCCCATTCTTTTTTTAATAATTAAATTCAAGTCTATGAAAAAGGCATATGTTTTAATATTAATTGCACTGTACGCAATAAGTTTCAGCGGTTGCGACAAGGATGAATGCGCAGTATGTCACGAATGTGAATGCATTTGTGCAAACTAAAATCTGTGTAGAGGATGATTGTGGAGGAACAGGTGATAAAGACTATCTGACACAGGAAAAAACCAAGTTAATCTAAAATTAAATTGTATGAAGACCATATCAGTAATTCTGTTTTGTTTTTGTGTGTCAAATTTATCGGCACAACAAACTGACGTATCAAAAACGGTTTTTGGAAATACCAAACTGCAGCTTGGCTATTTTGTAAACCCTGCCTGCCAGTTTGGGAAAGTTGCCGGTTCAACTGCCGTATTGCCCGGAATAGGGGCAGGTATTACTATAAATAATAAGGTTTCGTTAAGTGTAAACTATAGGTTTATAATAACTGAGAATACACCGGCAGGAGAAATGGATCAGCGGCTTTACCTCGATCAGCAGTATGCAGGAATCAGAGGCGAATATGCATTGTTCCCTGAAAGAGTTACTCATATTAATTTTCGGGTTGAAGCCGGATTCGGCCATACTGAGTTTGACCTGAAAGATGCTTTTGAAACAGCTGATGTTCCTGTGAAGGATGCTTCATTTGCTTACCTGGAGCCAGGAATAGCCCTGGAAGTTAACCTTTGGAAATATTTGAAACTTGACCTGGGAGCCGGGTATAGAATTGTCAGCCATGTAACATTCGGGGATATGACTGAAAAAGATTTCAGGGGGTTTTCATGTTCAGCAGGATTTAAATTGGGTATATTCTGATGCCTCGCATCTGCTTTGTAATGGAAATACTCCTGGATATCTGGATTTTGAATATTCCGCCATTTTGAGCGGAGATAAGAGTAAATCATTTTATTAATTCAAACTAAAACACAACAAGATGGGATTTGAAGATTTTTTCGAAAATAACCGTAATAAGCAAGGCCATTACGATAAACATGATTACCGGAGCGGACATAGAGATTCGCAATCCTCTTACCATGAAAGGGAAAGCCTGATTGATTGGAGGACAATACTGATGAAGATCAGGATGGACAAAAAGCTGAAATTGCTTGTTATAATTGCCGCTTTGGTAATTCTTGCAGTTGTTTTGGTCCTGATTGTAGTTTTGATGCCTGTATTGATGCAGCTTTTTGATTACATCAGTCAGAACGGGCTGCAAGGCCTAGTCGATTATATTACTGCTTTCCTCGACAAAGTTTTAAACGGGTCTCAAAAATAAATAAAACCGAAAAGCAGTTTTATTCCAACTAATTATTTCACAGACAGGCTTACATTGCACTAAGTCTGTTTGTGAGATAGTTAGTTGCGATATTTTTTATAAGTACGATCCCAGGCAGCTGATAATTAGTTTCAGGCCGGCTTCTGCCTTAACCGAAAACTGCAGGAAATTAAAAATATCGTAAGTTTGAACTTCAGTTTCAACAAATATGCCTGCTATGCAAAAACCATCGCTGAAAAAATTTATATACCTGGCTATTGTAGCAGCGGTAGCAACCATCTCTCTCAAACTTTTTGCATATTCACTAACAGGCTCAGTTGGTTTGTTTTCGGATGCACTTGAATCGTGTGTTAACCTGATAGCGGCTGTTGTTGCGCTCTTTATGATTACCCTGGCAGAAAAACCCGCTGATGAGGAACATGCCTTTGGTCATAATAAAGCTGAATATTTTTCAAGTGCTATCGAAGGTGGATTGATCGTTCTTGCTGCGTTCAGTATTATCTGGTCAGCCATTCCAAGGCTTTTGAACCCTCAGCCACTCGAAAATATCGGGATCGGATTACTAGTGGCTGTTGGAGCATCAGGGATTAACCTGATTGTGGGGCTGATATTGGTAAAAAACGGTCGAAAAAATAATTCAATAACACTTGAAGCCGACGGCAAACATTTATTAACAGATGTATATACTTCGGCCGGGGTTTTAATTGGTATAGGACTGGTAAAGCTTACCGGATGGCTCGCGCTCGATGCTATTGTTGCCATAGGGGTAGCAATTAATATTTTGTGGGCAGGATTTCAGCTTATGCGCCGTTCGGCATTGGGATTACTCGATTCAGGAATTCCTGAAGATGAGCGTTTAAAAGTTATTCAGGTTCTTGAAAAATTAAAATCACAAAATGTTGATTTTCATGCCCTTTTGACCAGGCAGGCCGGTCAGCGAAAATTTATCTCAGTACATGTGCTTATGCCTGGACAATGGACCATACAGGAATGTCATGATATACTCGAAAAGGTTGAAAAAGACATACGCGAACTGTTTGATTCACCTGTAACCGTTTTTACTCATCCCGAGCCTATAGGGGATATTGTTTCGATGCACGACATCGGTCTCGACAGGCATTAAACATTGCCTTCTGTTTACAAATGAAATGTTGCTGCTATTTTAATGGTAGTATTGGTTACTTAATTTAAATTCAATCATTGTTGTCCAGTTAAAATAACATTTCGTCCATAACGGGACTTTTATTATTTACTATTTGTCTTTCTACCAACAGGTATTTGCTGCCGCAAATTATCTAACGGGATAGTCCCGGAGGGACGAAATGTTGGTAGAAAATAAAGTGACCCCCTAGAGCTACAAGTCCCGTAGGGACGGCATTTAGCAAGCATTACAGCGATTTTGTAGAAATTTATCCGGAAACTAATGAAATTCGAAATAAAACTGGCATCGAAAGAAGTTTGGACTGTTGCTCAATATGTCGGGCCTAATTCATTCGGTTTAAATTTCCCGCCTCGTTAAGTGGTTGCCTTGCTTAGCTGATCTTCTTCTCCTACAAATAAATTATTTTTCCTTTAAGGTCATATTTATTTTTACTTAATGTGTATTAACTTTGTAGTAATTCATTCACTATTAAATAAAAAGCTATTATGAAAAAGATCTCTGCTGTGTTTTTATTTCTTTTCGTTTTGATTGGAGTCAACGTATCAGGGCAAAATAAAGTGAACCGGAATATAGCCGGTATCGGGATTAACTATATCCCATTCATGGCTAAAGGGATGTATTTTGATACTCCTTTCGATTTCTGGCCTGACAACGAGCCAAGTGCATTTCCGCGAATTTTTTATGCAAGGGATTTCAATGAGACTTTCCGTTTCGGAGGGTTTTTTGAAACTGGCAAAAACCGATTTTCGGATAAAACATCCGATAGCATACATTCGTTCAGAAGAAGTATTGTCGGTATCGACTGGCTTGCCC
>CAIJPI010000340.1 GCA_903822525.1 uncultured Bacteroidales bacterium
CGACTTCCGTCTTCCGACTTCCGACTTCCGACTTCCGACTTCCGTCTTCCGACTTCCGACTTCTGACTTCCGACTTCCGACCTCCGACTTCTGACTTCCGACTTCCGACTTCCGACTTCCAACTTCCGACTTCCGACTTCCGACTTCCGACTTCCGACTTCCGACTTCCGACTTCTGACTTCCGACTTCCGACCTCCGACTTCTGACTTCCGACTTCCGACTTCCGACTTCCAACTTCCGACTTCCGACTTCCGACTTCCGACTTCCGACTTCCAACAAAATATTTTTACCCACTAAATTAGCAGTAGAACCAAAGGAAAGAATGCCTCCCGGATCCAGGCATTTTTTTATGTACAAACAAATCAGAAATTGTAAATCATGTCAAAACCTGTTGCCATACTGAATCCCTTTCATAAGCTCGAGGGGTATAATTGTTTTGGTTGTTCACCTGATAATAAGCTGGGCCTGCGAATGCATTTCAGGGTCGAGGGCGATGAAGTACTCTGCGATTGGGAGCCCGAAAGCCATCTTCAGGGATGGGTGGGAGTTCTGCATGGCGGTATTCAGGCAACACTGATGGATGAGATTGCCAGCTGGTATGTATTTGTGAAATTAAAAACGGCCGGTGTTACTTCGAAAATGGAAGTTAAGCTTATCAGGCCGGTTATGATGGAGAATGCGCCATTCAGGTTGCGTGCCGTTTTACAGGAGATGCAGCGCAACATAGCCATTATAAAAGTCGGGCTTTATATGAAGGACGGCACCTTGGGAGCTGAATCGCTGATGCATTATTTTACTTACCCCCAGGATATAGCCCACGAGAAACTCTTTTATCCTGGAATTGAACATTTTATACCTGCAGAAGTAACGTCTGATAAATAGCAGACTACTTATTAACACTGCTGTTCAAATCTTTTATTAGCAAAAATCTTTTTTATTGATTTACCTTTACCGCATCAACGGTGTGCATCCCATTTGCGATGGGTATGCCTGAAAAGGGAATCGGGTGCAAATCCCGGACAGTCCCGCTGCTGTAAACTCCAATTTTGCCCACCGGCAATCCTTATGCCACTGCGACGGTAATATGTCGTGGGAAGGCGCCGGAAAAGGGGGAGTGAGTCAGAAGACCTGCCGCTGTGTTATTGTTCAATGCTTTCGGGTTAAAAGCAGCGACGGTTCCGGCTTTGGCAGGATTTGGTCTGTATTTACCCGTGTTTTTTAAAATCTATGTCCGGACGGGTAGTCTTTATCTTACTTCTTTTATGTTTTGTGCTGAAACTCTCAGCTCAACATCTGGATACTATTCAGTCGATCAAAGGGGTTGAAATTACTGCCGACAAAATATCGTCGTATACTGCAGGCCTGAAAATTGAACGGATTGACAGCACTGTGCTATCCATCAGGCAGGGAATCAGCCTTGCTACATTGCTATCGGAGCATACTCCTGTTTTTCTTCGTTCCTATGGTCCTGGAGGCATATCAACCTTATCACTCAGAGGAACAAATACGTCACAGTCCGGTGTTTTCTGGAACGGCATCAATCTGAATCAACCCAATATGGGGATGACTGACTTATCCCGGATTTCAACCTTCGAATTCAGTGATATCTCGCTTCAATCGGGCGGGGCAAGTTCATTGCTGGGTACCGGGGTAATAGGAGGGAGCCTGCATCTTTCTAATTCCATGCGGTTTTCGAGCCCTGTTCATTCATCTGTGCTGCTTTCGGCTTCCGATGCAGGCGGAATGGGAGCTGCAGTTAAATTAAGTGCAGGAAACAGCCATCTGGCATATACAGGTTCTTTGTCGGGCGACTGGAACCGGAATGATTTTAAATACACCGATTATGGCGGTGCAAGCAAAAGGCTTACCCATGCCACCACAAAATCTGCTTCTACCATTCACCAGGCTGAATATATTATCAATAACCGGCAGCGTCTTACAGCCGGATTCTGGTATCAGTCGACCGACAGGCTGATACCTCCAACCATGACCATGGCAACGAGCGATCAGCAGCAATGGGACCAGGCATTCCGAAGCAGCCTGCAGTGGATTTATACCGCTCATAAGCAGTCGTTTATTGTCAGGTCGGCCTTTATTGATGAGAAGGAACATTTTCAGAGTGCGAATGCGCATATTGATGCTTCGTATCATTTAAATACGCTACAGGCTGAATTCGAATACAAAAGGTATATTGGGAAACAAGTTACACTTGGAGGTGGAACTTCTGCCCATCTGATCAGGGCAGATGTGCCTTATTATAATGGAATTGAATATCAGCCGGAAGGCTCAGCCTGGATTGCCATGGTCTACAGCCATTCGCTCACAGGATTTAAAAGTGTGGTTAACCTGCACCAGGATTTCTCAAAAGGGTATAAAGTGCCGTTTTGTCCTTCTGTAAGTCTTGAAATGCCTGTTACCGGAAAAATTTCGGCAAGTTGCGGAATATCCCGTAATTACCGTGTGCCAACCATGAACGACAGGTATTGGATTCCCGGCGGAAACCCGGATCTGAAACCCGAAAACAGCCTTAACCTCGAAGCCGGTGCCCATATAAAGATGCAACAGGGGGAAGCCATACAGTCGAAAATTTCGTTCAATGTTTACAACCTCTTTATCGAAAACCTGATACAATGGGTGCCGGGTAACTCAGGAATATGGTCGCCTCAGAATGTGCAGAAGGTATGGAGCCGCGGTGTAGAAGTGTCTTCAAAAACGGATATCAAATGGGCCGGATATAAAGGCTATTTTAAGTTCGGTTATAATTATTCGCCTTCAACGTTTAAAGGAAATGCAGCAGGTGATGATGAAGTGCTGAATAAGCAACTGATTTACATCCCCTTGCATAAAGTAAACGAAATTTTTTACATCAGTAAAGATGCCTGTTATGCTATGTTTTCGTATATGCTTACCGGGAAACGATATGTGCAGAGCGACAATGCAAAGTCACTGCCGGCTTATTCATTACTTGATATATATGCGGGGACAACGCTGAAAACAAAAAAAATAAATTTCAGGCTTCAGGCCGAAGTGCGGAATATTTTCAATAAAACGTACCAGTCTATTCTATATTACCCTGAACCTGGCCGATCATTCGCCATTAAAATAATAATCACTAAGTAACTGTCTAAAAATGATAAAAACCACTTTCAGGCATCAAAACCCTGTATTCCTGTCACATTGAGCGAAGTCGAAATGCACTCGTTCAACGCTAAAACCAAAATATTGAGATGATATAGTGGGCTTCGACTCCCCTTCGGCAGACTCAGGGCAGGCTTCTCAGCCTGACAGTAGATTGAGCACATAACTTGATAAATCACTTCAATTCTAAAATTTAGACAGTTTCTAAATAGCTTAAAATTAAACCAATGAGAATATTTAAATCAACATTCTTCCTGTCAATTGTAATAGCTTTCGTATCCTGTACTAAAGTGGACGACAGCGCTGTGAAAGGTGCTTTTAGTAATGGTATCTTTATTGTAAACGAAGGCCCTTTTCAGACCGGCACCGGCACAATTACCTATTTCGATCCTGACAGCAATCTCCTGAAACAGGATGTTTTTGAAATGGTTAACGGTCGGCCGCTCGGCAATATAGCTCAAAGCATGGTTGTATATAATGGCAAAGGCTATATTGTTGTTAATAATGCCGGGAAAGTGGAAGTTGTTGATGCAGCTACTTTTAAATCGGAAGCTACCATTACCAACCTGCAGAACCCCAGCCAGTTTCTGCCGATTGATGATCAGAAAGCCTATGTTTCCGACTGGATCGGTCATATTGCGGTTGTTGACTTAAACTCAAATACGGTTAGTAAAACAATTCCTGCAGGAACCGGACCGGATGCTATGCTTAAATCGGGCAATTATGTTTACGTTGCAAATACAGGTGGTTTTGGTGCCGATAGTACCGTTACTGTGATTGATTTTACGACCGATAAGGTTGTAAAAGTGATAAAGGTAGGTGATGTGCCCACCGGGCTGGTTGCCGACGGTAATGGCCGGATTTGGGTATTGTGCAAAGGTATAGGATATGCTTCATGGCCTCAGCCGGGCGATACACCCGGAAAGCTGGCACGCATCAATCCGGTAACGCTCGAAGTAGAGTTGACTTTTCTGTTTCTTTCAACCATGGATCATCCGGATAAAGCTGTTGTGAATAAGCAGAAATCGTTTTTGTATTTCCTGAATAATAACGGGATCTACCGTTTTAATCTCACGCTGAATACTCCGGTTCCTGAATTGCTGTTCCAGGGCCGTGCGTTCTATTCGTTGGGATACGAAAATAAAACAGGGTATCTGTATGCCAGCGACGTGAAGAATTTTGTAAGCAATGGTGTTGTGTTAAGGTTGAAATCAGATACTGGTGCTGTTGTCGATTCCATCGAGGCCGGTATTATACCCCGGGGATTTGCTTTTCCAAACTAGACATGAACAAGCAATTCTGCCTGAAGAATTTATACTGACTTATTGGTTTCTTTTCTGACCTTTGCATGCCTGTAATTAAAATCTCAACATTTTAATGGAGGTATAATATTCCCTGAAACCTATGGCTGACCTGCCCGATATTGATGCACTGATTAACGAATGCCGTTTCGAGGCAACCCGAAGCAGCGGCAGCGGTGGTCAGAATGTGAATAAGGTATCGACCAAAGTTATACTGTTGTTGAATGTTCCTGAATCCATGGTGATGGATGAGGAACAGAAGCCTATTTTTTTATCGAATCTGCATACACGCATTTCGAAACACGGTATTTTCAGGATCAGTTCAGGCGTTGAACGAACTCAGTTGGGAAACCGCAAACGGGTAGTGGAAAAATTTGCTGTCCTGGTTACGAAAGCGTTTGAAACCGAGGAAGAGCGTATTGCCACCAAACCGACAAAGGCTTCAAAACGGAAGCGGATCGATAATAAGAAAGCGCAGTCGGGTAAAAAATCAAACCGCAGTCTGCGTTGGGATGAAAGTGAAGAAGCCTGAATCGATTAACTATTTTCTTTTCTCGGTTATTGCCTGTCAAAATGTTCCATTTCCAATGGAATCTCGAGTGAAAGTTCGATTAATCCGGCAAATTTGCTGTCTTTATACCAGGGCGACTGGTATATGATTTTCTTTATCCCGTTTTTCTGAATAGTATAAGCATGTTTGCCGGCTGTGTCGAGCAGTTCGCGCAGTTTTACGGCAGCCGGTCCATGATGGTAAAGGAATAAGCTGGTGCCGATAATTTCAGCACCTCCGTATTTTTGAAACGTGCTGATGGAGCGATCGTTCATATATAAGATGATGGCTTCGGTATTGCAAACTGTTATTGCAAAAGGCAGTTCGTTGGCCATTGCAGGCAGCTGGCTCAGGAAATCGGTGTTGTTCATAGTGCTATTTCGAAATTTATCGCAAAAATAGCTTTATTAGGATTGCAAATTTAAATAAAGTCGTATATTTGCACCCTCAAAACCGGCCCCGTAGCTCAACTGAATAGAGTACCACACTACGGATGTGGGGGTTTCAGGTTTGAATCCTGACGGGGTCACCTCAATAAAAAAAGCACTTGCAATTCAATTTGTAGGTGCTTTTTTCTTTCTAAACAAACTAATGTACAAACATTAAATGGTGAAATTAATCACCTTAGGGATGTGAAAATACAAATAGTGGCTTTTATTTGGTTTGTTCAGAATTTCCGATCTTAAACAAATCAACAGGTTTGGTACTAAATGTAGTATTAAAGAGTATGAAGGTCAGCGTAATGTAACCAATAAAAACCAGGACAATAAGTACCTGAATCCAGGATGTTTTTTGAATCTCCTGTCGTGACTTTACATCACAGACTTCACCCGGACAATATTGGGCTTTTTCTTTATACACCATGGAATAAACTTTACAACCCAGGCAAATCCCAAATGCGGATTCGAAGAACAGGAATATCAGGCAAATCATGCAGATAATTCCTGTTATCGGGCTGTATGAATTTACCACAACCACTAGGATAAACATGGTTGACGCCAGAACCAAGCCAATAATCCAGGCGAACTTCTTTTGTTTTGCCCCAACATATTCAGGTGTCTGGTTCCTTACAATCAATCGCCCTATTATCAATGAAGGTGAAAACCGGGGATTAATAACAACACGTATCAGAATATCGGTAAGGAAAATTATAACTGCATATTTCAGCAGTAAAAAGTCTCCTTTGCTTGCCGCCAAAAATATGGAGATAAACATCATTACGAACAGTATTCCCGCTGCGGCTCTAATTTCCCGTTCGTTTAACACCGGGATGGAATACCCTTCCACCTCTTCTCCAAAATTCATGATTTGTTTGCCTTTTTTCATTTTCTTGATTTTTTTGGTTCTGTTTTAGAACATTGTTGTAGATACTGATTCAGCTTTACAGTGCTTTGTGCATAGTGCTTTGTGCATAGTGCTATGTGCATAGTGCTATGTGCTTAGCATCCTTTATGTGTATCTATCAATCCTTTAGCTTTTCAACATTATACTCTCTGAGCACCGAGCACTAAGCACAAATGATTTTCCACATTTTCCTTAAACAGAACCAATAATAATTAGCAAAAGTCCCGTTAGGGACGAAATGTCATTTTTACCAGACAACAGGTTTTTTTTTTGATTTTTTTTTGCAGAACCTGGTCAGGCCCTGGACCTGAATTCCGTCTGCAGTCCTTTTAAAAGAATTATCAAACCGATCATTTGAACGATATGGAAAATTCCATTGTGATCAAATTCCCATATAAACGTAATTTTTATGGTTTCGACAGCTTGTATGCCAGCAGCAATTATGGTTACAAGTATTCCGGCAGCCATCAGCCCTGCACCCTGAATCTTTTTGCGTTTAGCCAGTATGGTATACACAACAAATGAAAACAGCATGGCAATAGCTTCGTAAACAATAAATACGATAAAGGCATTTGGCAGAATTACCGTCACCGTAAAAAAGATAACGGCGCACACCAGCAATACAGGGATCAGTACGTTAGGCAGCGAAAAATTCCTGTAATCGTAAACAACTCCGGCTACAAAAAGCCCGATAGCAATGCCGAGTGAAAGATTCAGCGGCTGCCAAAGCACAAAGTTTGTAAGCTTGCTCATTTGCAATCCATGTGCAATGGAACCTATGGCTGCGGCAAAAGTGAGTAATCCGAATGCCCATACCCAAATCATGGTCTTTTTTGAATCAACATCTTTTCCTGCCTTATATACTTTCAGCGTGACAAAAAAGGCCAGCAAAGCCATTAGTACATCCGTAGCAGCTGTAGTTTGTTCCGTTGGAATGTCAATAATTTGTAGCATTGTTTTTAGGGATTTAAGATGTATGTAGTTAAATATTTAGGTTCTGTTTTAGAATATTGTAGCAGGAATTGATACTGTTATATAGTGCATTGTGCATAGTGCTATGTGCTTAGCATCATTTATTTGTATTTATTAATCCTGTAGCTTGTCTGCATTATACTCTCTGAGCACTGAGCACTTTGCACTAAGCACAATGATTTTCCACATTTTCCTTTAACAGAACCAATATTTATGAGGGAGTTTCCCGAAACGGGGAAATCTCCCTCATAAACAAAGTTATGATTTTAATTGTTAATCGTCGCCGTTCATCAGTTTTATTTTTCCAAGTATCCAGAAAATTAGTGATAATACTACGCCTACAATGGCAGCAAATGCCATCCCTTTAAGCTGAACTGAACCAATGCTGATACTGGCGCCGCTTACTCCGACCACAAAGGTAATTGCTCCCAGCACCATATTTCTGTTTTTACTGAAATCTACTTTTTGTTCGACAAACATCCTGAAACCCTGCACGGCAATAACGCCATAGAGCAGCATGGTTATACCACCCATAACAGCTGAAGGAATGGTGGATATGGCTGCCGAAATTTTACCGATACCTGAGAATGCTATGGCCAGTATGGCCGCGCCACGGATCACCCAAACCGAATATACTCTGGTAATAGCCATTACACCAATGTTTTCGCCATAGGTGGTATTGGGAGGTGAACCCGTAAATCCGGATAATACATTGCTGATACCATCACCAAGCAGCGAGCGGTGGAGTCCTGGATCAGCCATCAGATCGGAATCGGTAATTTTTCCGGTTACAATAAGGTGACTGATATGTTCGGCCAGCACAACAATACAGGCAGGTGCAATGATAATAATAGCGTTAATGTCGTAAACCGGTGCCTGGAATTTTGGAAGTGCAAACCACGAAGCATTGCTGATAGCGGCCGTATCGACCATACCCATGGCCAGTGCTAACACATAACCGGCTACCACAGCAATCAGTATAGGGATTACCTGCATAAACCCTTTGAACATTACCGAGCCTATAATACCGATACACAAGGTAAACATCGAAACTATCAGTACGTTGGGAGAAACAATAAATGGTGCCACTACCTGGCCAACCCCTGCCGGCCATGGAGCCAGACCTGCCTGCTGAGCAGCCACAGGAGCAAGTTCAAGTCCGATAATTGCAACTACAGCGCCCATTACAGCGGGTGGCATTACAATGTCAATCCATTTAATGCCCCAGTATTTTACAACAAAGGAGATCACGATAAAAAACAATCCAAAGAAGATAAATCCTGATTGTGCATGCGAAAAACCGCCGTATGAGCTGATAACAAGCATTGCCGGTGCGATAAATGCAAAACTGGAACCCAGGTATGCAGGAATGCCGCCTTTGGTTACCCACGAATAAATCAGAGTACCGATACCGTTCATCAGTAAGGCGATGGCAGGATCGACGCCCAGTAAAATGGGGACCAGAATGGTGGCTCCGAACATGGCTGTCAGGTGCTGGAAGCTAAGAGGAATACTCTCTAATACAGGTAATTTCTCATGGATACCGATAATTCGTTTCGTCATGGTAAGTTCTCTTTTAGAAGTTATTGTATGTGAGTTTGTTATTATTAATGGGGTGAAAATAATCATAACTTTCAATATGAATTACCATCCTCATTGTGGATGTTAATAAATAGGGACAAATTGGTGATAAGTTACTGATACCGGCTTTGTTTTGCGAAATTCTGAATCACATTAGTTACCTGGGAATCCGATCACTGTGTTAATGTATTAAGATGCCGGAATACCTCTTTGATAACTTCCGACATTGTATATTAAAACTGCTTTCTGGAACTAAGTTGAATAATTCATCAGTTTCCTGCAATGGAACACGGATGATACAGATACGACGGATCCGCATGGATTCTTAAATTTAGCGGTGTAAATCTGTAACATCCGTGTTATCCGTGTTCAACAAAAGTTTGTGAAAAAATCAGGCTGATTGAAAAAATTGTTTCGCAAAAAAAAATCAAACTTCCCTTTATTTTATAAAAATTATATCTTTGTTGCTCAGAGTATTCTAACCTGACGATCTTTTCCCCATCTTATTAAAACTATACAGAAATGAACAATAAACATATTGCGATCGGTATTGATATAGGAGGTTCACATATCAGCTGCGGTGCTGTCGACCTTAACCGGAATGAATTAATTTCCGGTACCTGTTTCGAAGCTAAGGTCGATAATAAAGCCTCAGCCGACGAAATCCTCACGTCCTGGGTTGGTGCCATCAGCGAAACGATGAACGTAGTAGGAAAAGACGAAATTTCGGGTATTGGTTTTGCAATGCCCGGTCCATTCGATTACTCAAAAGGAATAGCCTTATTCGAAAGGGTCGAAAAATTCCTGAATCTCTATGGTGTTCATGTTGATAACGAAATCCGCACCCGCCTGGGTTTGCCTGCCGGAATGCCGGTTCGTTTTATAAATGATGCAACGGCATTTGCCATTGCTGAAGCATGGATAGGAGTAGGGAAGGACACTCCACGCATTATTGCACTTACCCTGGGCACCGGTTTTGGGTCAGCATTTATTGCCGATGGAATTCCTGTGCTCGAAGGCGAAACGGTACCCGAAATGGGATGCGTATGGCATCTGCCGTTCGGCGATGGTATAGCCGATGATTCTTTTTCGACACGCTGGTTCGAGAAATCATACCTGAAACTTGCCGGCAGGCAGGTAGATGGAGTGAAAGAAATTTCAGAGCTTTTCGGAACGGATGATACAGCCAGCCGCCTGCTTATCGAATACGGTACCAATATGGGCGATTTCCTGGCTCCCTGGATAAAAAAGTTCAATGCAGGGCATATTGTGATAGGTGGTAATATAACCGGTGCTTTTGATAAATTCGGAAGCTTCCTGATGCAATCACTTGCCAACCATCAGATCAGCACTGGTGTTTCATTATCCATTCTTAAAGAAAATGCAGCCATTATCGGCAGTGCCCGCCTGGTTGATGATCAATTCTTTGCTAAAGTCGAACCCTTATTGTCAAAAATGTAATCCAACCTGCTATGAAAACTAAACTGAATCTGAAATACGTCTTCCCGGTCATGATGTCATTCTTTGTAATGAGTTTCTGCGACCTGGTTGGAATTGGTGTCGACAGGATCAAGCCTGAATTTAACCTGAGTAATACCCTTGCACAACTTATACCATCGGCAGTATTTATCTGGTTTTTCTTCCTGTCGGTACCTATCGGAATTTTGCAGGATCGCATAGGGAAACGCCTTATGCTCAACATTGGTATGGGTATTACATTTATCGGTCTGATGATCCCGTTTGTATTGTATTCTTTTTATGGAATGTTATTTGGCTTTGCCATGCTTGGAATCGGAAACACTATTGTGCAGGTATCGGCTAACCCTTTACTTGTTGATGTGGTGCCTTCGAACCGAACCTCAAGTTTCCTCAGTCTATCTCAATTTATTAAAGCTATAGGCTCTATGATTGCTGCTCCTTTTGCCGGCTGGCTTGCTGCCACCTACGGCGACTGGAAGCTGATGTTCATCGTATTTGGTGTAGTTACGCTTATTACAGTGATATGGCTGGGATCGGTAAAAATCGAAGAAACGGTTCACAGCGGAAAGCGTGCAACATTTTCATCATCCATTTCATTGCTTTCGATACGTTATATTACGCTAATGGTACTGGGCATTTTTCTGGTAGTAGGAATTGATGTAGGTATTAATGCAGTTTCAGGGCAATATTTTATCAATAAGTTCCAGTCGGTGCAAACTTTTGCCGAATCGGGCCGGAGCATTTATTTCTTCGGAAAAATGCTTGGTACCTTTGCCGGGGCTATACTGTTAACTCAACTGGCTTCCCGTTCTTTCTTTCGCTGGACTTCCATTGCGGCTGTTATCTCTATAGTAGCATTGCTGTTTGCACCGGGCGAAATGGCAGGTATGGTGATTATCTTTGTAATCGGACTTGCAATGGCCAATGTATTTCCTTTGATATTTGCTATTACTGTTGAACGCTATTCCGACAGGGCTAACGAAATATCAGGATTGATGATCATGGCTGTTTCGGGCGGAGCAGTTGTTCCTTTGCTTATCGGCTGGCTTACTGATTCGTATAGTATAACTGCCGGATTGATGGTACTTGTTTTAAGCGCTGTGTATATACTAACTTTATCTGTTTTTGCTTCAAAGAAGAGTTAATTCCTGCTTTGTTTATCCCGTTGTTTTCAGGATTGCTGCTCCAGGGTTGAAAGGTTCGGATTTTCGGTGCAGGAGTTACAACTGAATGCAATGATTAATCTTAGTCACTATGAATAAAATTACATTTCTTCTGCTGACATGTATTCTCTTTTCAGGGAATGCATTGTTCTCCCAGTCGTTTTTAACGCCTGATGATCACCTGGTAAATGGCTATTCAGCTAAGATTTCAGGACTGGATTTTGAATACACATCCTGTATTCCCGGTCAGCGCGAAAGCATGCTGTTGAGGGCTACCAGCGGCAAAGACTTTATGGAATGGGAAACGGATCCTGTTCCGCAGGGGATAAAACAGAAATATGCCACTTTTGTATGGATCGCTGCCTTGGGAGCGGGCCCGGGTCGTGCAAGGATGGACCTGGCTGTAAACGGAAACCAGCAATTTTCATTTTATACCGATTCGCGTCCGTCGTGGATTATTCCCGGCAGTGATGGGTCATCGCTGCAGTTTAATTCCATAATGGTCGACCAGCATGGCGACCACCATGGGTATATGGTGCTGCGGATTCCGGTTGATAAAGCTGTTGCCGGCAAAACGCTGAAACTAAAGGTTACCGGTAGCAATGCTAACCTCAGTTCATGGTACATGACTTTTAAAAAGCCAGTGCGCACAGGCGTTACACTCAATTCATTTCCTGCCATACTGAAAAAAGGAAATGAACGACTGCAACTGGTCGAAGCGGCTATATTTTATTTTGGCGAAAAGGTGGATGCAAGCATTTTTGCCAACGGTAGATTACTTGAAACAACTACGCTGAAATTTGGCTACAATGCGGTAAACCTGGGGCTGAAACCGGTTGATAAACCAACACAGGTCAGGATGAAAGTTGTTGCCGGCGCTTTTACCATGTCCAATATAGTAACTCTAAATCCGGTGAGGAAATGGAAGATTGACCTGGTTCAGCATTCGCATACCGATATTGGCTACACCCGTTCACAAACTGAAATTCTTGCCGAACATCTGCGCTATATCGATTATGCCCTCGATTATTGCGATGCCACGGATTCTTATCCCGAAAATGCAAAATTCCGATGGACGTGCGAAGCTTCATGGCCGGTGGACGAATACCTTAAATGCCGTCCGGAAAGCCAGACCGAAAGGCTGAAAAAACGGATCAAAGAAGGCCGGATTCAGGTTGCCGGTATGTATTACAATTTTGATGAATTGCCCGACGAACAGATACTGGCATCATCACTTCAGGCGGTCGGACGGATCAGGTCGGCCGGAATTCCCGTAACAATTGCCATGCAGGACGATGTGAATGGAATCGGCTGGTGCATGAACGATTACCTGAGTCAACTGGGGATCAGGTATCTGAACATGGGTATTAATGTAGCCCGTTCGTTGCCTTGCTTCGACAAGCCTACCATGTTCTGGTGGGAATCCCCTTCAGGCAAACGCATGCTTACTTTCAGGGCTGAGCATTACATGACCGGTAACACGGTTCTCGAGATTCAATCCTGCGACATCGACAAGTTTAAAAATAACCTCTTCAATTACCTGATCAGCCTCGAATCTAAAAAATATCCTTTTGATGAAATGGCAATACAGCATTCGGGTTATTTAACCGATAATTCACCGCCATCAACTTTTGCCAGCGATATCATCAGGAAATGGAACGATATATTTGAGTGGCCGAAATTAACAACTGCTGTTACCGAAACGTTTTTTACCAATATGGAAAAGGAACACAGCAGCGAGTTTCCTGTAATAAGGGGGGCTTGGCCCGACTGGTGGACCGATGGATACGGCGCCTCGGCCCGCGAAACGGCAACCACAAGGCTTGCATCCTCTGCCTTATCGGCAAATGTGGCGGGTCTTTCGATGGCATCACTTTCGGGAGTTAAATTGCCTGCCAGTATTAATCAAAGTATTGACCTGGCAGCCAATGCCCTGCTTTTTTATACTGAGCACACTTTAGGCTATTCTGAAAGCATAAGTCAGCCATTCAGTCAGCCAACCCTCGAACAGCGAGCATTGAAGGAATCGTTTGCCTGGGAAGCCAACCGTCGTACAGCTTCAATAGGAGAGGAGGCAATGGGGTTGCTGCAGAGTAAGTTTAACAACGAAAAAGAGCCATCGCTTCTCGCATTTAATACCTTAAACTGGTCACGGTCCGGGGTAACAACGGTTTATATCGACCACCAGATAGTCCCCCGGGGAATGCTGGCCGGTATATTTGATAAAAATGGGAGCCGCATGGCTGCACAGCCTGTTTCCTCCCGTTCCGACGGCACGTATTGGGCAATATGGCTTAAAGATATTCCTGCTTTCGGATATAAAAAATTCATTATCCGGCCTGTCGACACTCAGGTTTCATTCCCTGATCCTGATGCTCCGCAGAACATCGAAAATGAATGGTACCGGATTGTTGCCGATTCAACAAAAGGCGCCATTACTTCATGGTATGACAAAGAGCTTGGACTGGAATTGCTTGACGGTAAAGCTGAGTATAAAATGGGCGAATTTATTCTTGAGCAGTTAGGCAACCGTTCGCAGATCGAGGGTCTTCGTCTTGATGATTTTAAAAGGTCGCCTCTCGATAAAATAAAGTTCGAGTCGATGCAGAAAGGAGAGATTTGGACAAGTCTCAAATATTACGGCGAATCGTCAACCACTGAGAACCCCAAGGGCTATACCTTTGAG
This sequence comes from uncultured Bacteroidales bacterium, assembly GCA_903822525.1. Lineage (GTDB taxonomy): Bacteria > Bacteroidota > Bacteroidia > Bacteroidales > UBA4417 > UBA4417. The sequence continues at coordinate 14,215 of CAIJPI010000340.1, forward strand.
ATCAGGCTATTTAATACCGCCAGGCGTATCGATCTGGCTTGTTCTATCGTAAAGAAGAGTATCACCGAGCCCGAAAGCTTTTATATTGCGTTTCCGTTCAACCTGAAAGATGGAAGGCATTTTACCGAAGTTCAGGGCGGAGTGATTGAAACCGGAAAAGAGCAGATTGTGGGTTCGTCGAACGACTGGTATACGGTTCAGGACTTTACATCGGTCAGGAATACAACTTCGCAAATTGTGATGGGAAGTGCTGAAATTCCTTTAATGCAATTTGGAGCCATAAATACAGGCAGGTATAAAGCAGGTGCCATGCCACAGGGCACCAATCTGTTTTCGTGGCCGATGAATAATTACTGGACAACCAACTTCAATGCCGACCAGCGCGGAGGACACTCCTGGACTTATTTCCTTACTTCTTCGCCCGATAATTCAAATGGTTTTGCCACACGCTTCGGTTGGGGCTGTCGCATTCCATATCTCACACGGGTTCTGCCCGGAGCCGGGACCGGCGACACTAAATGGGAAGGTTCGTTTATTACCGGGTGGCCTGCGAATGTTGTACTGGTTTCAGCCCAGCCAAGCACTGACGGGAAAGCTATACGCATTCACCTTCGTGAAACAGAAGGGAAAAATGCTGAGATTAAGCTCTCAAATGGAATAAGCGGTATGTCATTGCCAGTTTCAGAAGTTGATGTACTTGGTAATATGGTTCCTGGTGGAAATCAAACGGTAAAGGCTTTAGAATCAAGATTTTTCCGGATTGAATTAGCCCGGTAAAAAACAGTTACATATGTGCCTGCCTTCCGCTGTTCTGACAGCCGGAAGGCAGGCTTTTTTTTAATACAGATAAGAGACTGTCTGAATTTTAAAATTGAAGTGATTTATCATGTTATTTGCTCAATCTTCTGTCAGGCAGAGAAGCCTGCCCTGAGCATGCCGAAGGGGAGTCGAAGCCCGCTAAATTATCTCAATGTTTTCGGTTTAGCGTTGATCGAGTGCATTTCGACTTCGCTCAATGTGACAGTAAACAGGTTATTCCCATCTGAAAGTAGTTAAAATCACTTTTAGGCAGATTCAAGATTCCCAGTCATATTTTTACAGTAACTTTGTAGAAATAACCAAAAACCAAATCTTAAAAAATTTCAATATGTCAGGAAAAAATATTTATTTATCAGGATTAGTTACCATCATCTTTGCCATGATATTGGCATCCTGCAGCGACTGCATGGAAGGTAACGGTAAAATGGCTTCACGTACCGTTAAAATGAGTGAAATTAACGCAGTAAGCCTGAATATATGTGCTGATGTTAAACTGCTTGCCGATTCGTCGGGAACTGTTACCCTCGAAGGAGAGAGTAATATTATCGAAGCCATAAAGCTGGAACAAAATGGCTCAAAACTCAGGATTACTTCCGATCCTTGTTTCTCGACCAACAAGCCTATAACCATCACCATCCCGATGAAATCCGTGTCGGATTTACAAATTAATGGTTCAGGCAGTATTAAATCGGAAAGCAGAATGTCGTCTGATGATCTTGAACTGGGTATTAACGGCTCCGGTGACATTGACCTTCAGGTAGATGCTGTGAATGTGCTGAGCAAGATTAACGGTTCAGGTAATATCAATCTTAACGGGGCAGCACAACGCCATAAGCTTGAAATAAACGGATCAGGGAATATGGAAGCACAAAATTTCCCTACCGGCAACGTAAGTATTACTGTTAACGGGTCAGGCGATTGTAAAGTAACGGCAACAACGGCCCTTTCAATAAAGATAAGGGGAAGCGGTAGTGTTTATTACAGCGGTTCGCCCGATATTTCGTCAGATATTAAAGGCTCCGGATCGTTAGAGAAAATCAAATAAGCTCATTAATTTTATTGGTTCTGCCACGAATTGAATGGAATTATTACCGGAAGGCGAGAAGACAGAAGACAGAAGACGGAAGACAGAAGACGGAAGACAGAAGACGGAAGACCGAAGACGGAAGACGGAAGAACGTGATGATTTGAGATTTAATCCTACTAATGAGAAGCGATTTGAGGAAAAGTAATTGACCAGAAAAGCTCTACTGTCATAGGATAAAAGAAGTTGTCAGGAGAACTTTTTGACTTCCTTCTTCGGACTTCCGGCATTTTGAATTTATCCACTAAACCGGCAGTAGAACCATTTTATTTATAATTATAAAATCAGGCTGCTTTGTTACTGCCCAGATCTTTAATGGAAAATCAGGAAATTATTTGTCTGACAAAAATAAAAATCGTTTACTTTCGTTACTGTAACATCCGCCTGAATATTGTATACACCTTAAAAAACTGTTTGTGAAAAATTACCTGTCCCAGATTGCATTTACAGTTGCTGTTGTTTTGATTTTTAATTTGCGATCCTATTCACAGTCAGGCGGTATTAAAGCATATGAATTTCTTTCGCTTACCAACTCTGCTCGTACAGCAGCTTTGGGAAGCAACTTTCTTACCATACGCGATCATGATCTGAGCCTTGCCCTGGCAAATCCTTCGCTGATCTCGCCTCAGATGAACAATACACTTTCGCTCAATTTCATTGATAATTTCACCGGTGCACATTACGGGTATGCCAGCTATGGTTTCAATTCGGCTAAATTTGGAAGTTTTGCCGGTACCATGCAGTATTCAAATTACGGTAAATCCGACAATACCGATGAAACAGGTGCGGTAATAGGGCAGTACAATGCAGGTGAATATGCTTTTAACCTGGGTTGGGGAAGAATGCTGGATTCGGTTTTTTCGATAGGGGCTAATGTAAAAATGATTTATTCAGGGCTTGAAACATATAATTCAATAGGAATTGCCACCGATGTAGCTGCAAGCTATTTTCCAGATGAATCATTCTGCGCTTCCATCCTTCTTCGTAATATTGGAAGGCAGATCACAGCATACAGTTCAGCAGGAGTTGAGCCGCTGCCTTTCGAAATCCAGGCCGGAATTTCAAAGAAACTTGCACATGTTCCTTTCAGGTATTCCATTTTATTGCAGCATCTCGAAAAATGGGACCTGGGATATGCCGATCCAAACGCACCTGTCGATCCTTTTACCGGCGAGGCCGCCAAGGTATCAGGAATCGATGCTTTTGCCAATAATGCCATGCGCCATATTGTAATAGGCGGGGAATTTATTCCTGCAAGGTTTCTGAGTTTCAGACTGGGATTTAATTACCTCAGGCGCCAGGAAATGAAAGTGGCTACCATTCCCGGGATGGTTGGTTTTTCATGGGGTATAGGACTTAAAGTTTCAAAATTCAACTTCAGCTATTCACGTTCAGCCTATCACCAGGTAGGATCACCCAATTTTATTTCTATCAGTACCAACCTTGGCGACTGGAACAGAAACTGACCTTTTGCGTTTATTTCTGCTGACTGACAATACGTAAGCAGGTATTGCAAGGTTTTTCATTAATTTCGTGCTCAAATTAGTAATCGATAATGAAGGTATTCATTGATCCGGATTCAGGCTTTTGTTTTGGCGTAAGCCGTGCCATACAGGCAGCTGAAGCTGAACTGGAGGCTGGTAACACAGTGTGCAGCCTCGGCGACATGGTTCACAACCAGGTACAGATGGATCAGCTTAAAGCCAAAGGCCTCAGTGTGATTACTCATGATGAACTGCCTTCGATGAAAGGAAAAACAGTTATGTTCAGGGCACATGGTGAACCACCAGAAACGTTCAGGCTGGCAGATGAACTTGGAATTACTGTATTGGATGCCACATGTCCTATTGTTACAAAACTTCAGCAACGTATAAAAGAGGCATATGCAGCAGGACTAACTTCAGGTTCGCAGATTGTTATTTACGGCAAGCCCGGCCATGCCGAAGTTGCAGGATTGAATGGGAATGCAGGTAATACTGCCATTATAATCCATTCGGAAAATGATTTCGGAAATATTGACTTTTCAAAACCGCTGAGGCTCTTTTCGCAGACTACCATGGATGCTGAAGCCTATCAATCCATTGGGGAGGCCATTCAGCAACGGATGAACGAAGCCGGAAATACAGACCTGGTCATCGCCAAAAGCGTGTGCAGACAGGTTTCGGGCCGTGCGCCTGCCTTAAGAACATTTGCTTCAGCGCATGATGTTATCATTTTTGTTGGGGGTAATAACAGTGCCAATGGTAAATACCTGTTCAGTATTTGTAAAGCAATAAATGAGAAAAGCTATTTCGTTAGTTCTCCTGAAGATATTGATGTGCATTGGTTCAGTAATGCAAAATCGGTCGGAGTAAGCGGGGCTACTTCAACTCCAGGCTGGCAGATCCGGCAGGTTGCGGAGTATTTGCAAGGATTATAAATTTGCTTTGTAACAATTCTCAATACAGTTCTGCTGTATAATTCAAGAGGTTCAGCAAAGTTTTAAATGCAAAAGGTCTGGTTTGTACAATTATATGCTCCCAACGGTTTAAAACACTAAATTTGTATCGGGACCTGGTAGCTAACAACATCTGAACAGTAAAAATATCGTGCATCTTAACACGCTGAAAATCATAAATTTCAAGAATTACGAGGAGCAGGAAATGGCATTCTCGGATAAGATTAATTGTTTTGTCGGCAACAACGGAGCCGGCAAAACCAATTTACTCGATGCTATCTACTATCTTTCTTTTACCAAAAGCTACTTTAATTCAGTCGACCAGCAGAATATCCGCCATGGTGAAGCCTTTTTTGCCATACATGGTGCTTTTCAGCGTAATGGCAGTCTTCCCAACCATGTAAGCTGCATTCAAAAAGCAGGAATTAAGAAACAATTCAGGATCAACCAAAAGGACTATGACCGTATTTCGGATCATATCGGGCAGTTCCCCTGTGTAATGGTGTCGCCTTACGACCGTGACCTGATAAACGAAGGCAGTGATGTACGACGTAAATTTATTGATGCCGTTATTTCCCAGTTCGACAAATCATACCTCGACAGCCTCATCCGCTATAACCGTTTGCTGGAGCAGCGTAACGGACTATTGAAGCAGTTTGCCGAAAGGCGGCAGTCCGACAGGGAACTATTGCTGTTGATTGATGAGCAGATGATGGCACCGGCTACGAATATCAGTGAAAAGCGTAAAATCTTTCTTGAAGGCTTTGCCCCGATTTTCAGGCACTATTTCGAATTTATAAGTGGTGGTACCGAAGAAGTGAGCATCGAATATGAATCGCAGCTTACGGGAGGTTCGTACCTCGAAATAGTAAACGAAGCTTTTGCAAAAGATCAGTCCCTGAGGTATTCATCGTCAGGCATTCACAAAGACGACTTTATCTTTAACCTGGCCGGATATCCTGTAAAGAAGTTTGGTTCACAGGGGCAGCAAAAGTCCTTTGCAGTAGCCCTGAAACTGGCTCAGTTCGATTTTACCCGAGACCTGATCGGTTTTAAACCCATACTCCTTTTTGATGATATTTTCGATAAACTCGATCCGGGTCGTGTGCAACAGCTTATACAACTTGTTGATAACGATAGCTTTGGACAGGTATTTATAACCGATACCGAACCTGAACGCATCAGGAGGACATTCGAAAAAGTAGCTATCAATCACCGGGTATTTGAGATTAATGGAGGAACAGTAGATTTCAGATATTAGAGTAATCTCTTGAATTAAAAGGTTCTGTTTAAGGAAAATGTGGAAAATCATTTGTGCTTAGTGCTCAGAGAGTATAACGCAGACAAGTTACAGGATTGATAAATACAAATAAATGATGCTAAGCACATAGCACTATGCACAATGCACTATATAACAGAATCAATTCCTGCTACAATATTCTAAAACAGAA
>CAIJPI010000341.1 GCA_903822525.1 uncultured Bacteroidales bacterium
AATATCACCGTTAAAAATCATGTCTTCGCTCGAATTCAGAAATCCTTTGGATTCGTCGAATGACTTTGGGGCTTCGTCAAGTTCAGCGAAGAATTCCTTATACTGGTCCTGTACCGATACGTAAGGTGGATTCTCGGTGAAGGTCTTGTAACTTGGGAAAGGCATAACACCGAATAAGTCGCAAGCCTGGCTCTGCATATACACTCTCCAAATCCTGGATAATGCAACAGTGTTTACCCTGTTAGGATCTTCTTGACCTTCGTTGATAATGGTGTTGAGCTGTGAAACCCAGCTTGGAATTGAATTCCAGTAATCAATAGTCCAGTTATCGTTCGAAAAGTAATTACGGGTATTTGTCCAGCCTGAAGGGACCTCATCAGTCATCTGCGAATACAGGTCAATATGAAGGTTTTTAACACGCTGGAACATATGAGCGCCATTGTATGTACCACCGGCCCTGAGAAGGGTTGAAATCTGTGAACGGCTGAAATCGTACATATCGGCGGTAGGTCTGTTTGGATCCTGGTTCATCTTATCCAGATCAGAACAGGAAAACAGACCAAAAATCAAAAGAAAAAGAAAATATATTTTTGTTTTCATGTGTGTAACGTTTAAAGGTTAGAAGGATAGATTTACATTAAAACCAAGGCTACGCAACTGTGGCATTGTACCGTATTCAATTCCCTGAGCGTTTCCTGTTGAGTAGGTAGCTTCCGGATTAAAGCCTTTGGTCTTGCTATAAAGCATAAACAGATTACGGCCAACGAGGCTGCACTTGATCGATGAGAGTTTAACCTTCTGTGAGATTGAAGCAGGAAGCACATAACCCAGGCTCAGCTCCCTGAAACAGATATTGGAAGCATCATACAACCAGGCTTCGGTAACACTTGAAATACTGTTCCAGTAATCCTGTGATGAAACGTTAATTGCATTGGCTTCTCCGCTTGATTTAACAACTGCATCCGGAACAACCAATCCTGATTCGCGTCCGTCGAGTGTCATGGTAAGGTTGCCGTTTGAAGCACCTGTGCGCATGGAACCCATATATACTTTTCCACCATATCTCATATCGAGCATAAAGCCCAGATCGAATCCGTAAATTTTAAAGCTGTTGGATAATCCCATCATCCAGTCAGGCTGATAGTTTCCAAGCTTTGTCATTTCCTCCGATTTCAAAGGTAATCCACTGTCGTCAACAAGTATTTTACCGCTTTCGTTGCGCTGATAGGTATATCCATACATATCGCCATAGTTACCTCCAACTTCGGCAACTACTTTCATGAACGATACAGATCCGTCGCTTATCATCTGAACGCTTGTTTTGTCATTCAGTTCAATAATTTTATTCTGATTTTTTGAGAAATTCAGAATCAGATCCCAGTTGAAATTTTTCTTTTCAACAACGTTTGCATTCAGTGCAAGTTCAATCCCCTTGTTTTCAACATTACCAGCATTTACAAGTTCAAACTGGTAGCCGGTGGCAGGAGGAACAGCGATCCGGAGAATCTGGTCGAAAGCATTCTTTTTGTAGTATGTGAAATCGATACCAACTTTATTCTGGAACATTCTTACATCAAAACCAAGTTCAGTCGATTTGATACTTTCAGGTTTCAGATTAGGGTTAGTTTTGTAATTGTCGCGACCCGAAGTAAGAACACCTGCTACATATTGAATATTGTAATAGTCTTCGAGCATATAAGGATCGGTATCGTTACCAACCTCTGCCCATGAGGCACGTACTTTTGCAAAACTTACAGGACCCAGCTTGATTCCTTTTTGATCGAGCAACTGGCTAACGATGATGCTACCACCAAATGAAGGATAGAAATAGGAACGGTTAGCTGCCGGTAAGGTTGATGAAACGTCGTTACGGCCGGTAATATCGAGGTAAGCCCAGTCGTCATACGATAAAGAAGCAGTACCATACCATGACCTGATTTCCTTTTCTCTTCTAGCAAAACCTGTTTCACGGTTAACACCGTTAGCAACAGCATAAAAATCAGGAATTACAAGGCCCTGAGCCTGCGAAAGTTGCCAGGTTGATTTGTAGTTCATAATGTTGCCACCAAAAGAAGCAACACCTTTTACTTTGCCGAAAAGGTTGCCTTGTGCCATTAAAAGGAAATCAGCATTTTGTTCTTTCGATTTATCCTGCATTACTCTGTAATCGCCGGTGAGGCCCTGAGTAAACCAGTAAGGAGTACCTGTTGCCAGCCTGTCGGAGAACATGGAAGCAGAGTTATCGAGGCCATAGCGAACCCTCAGGTTAAGCCAGGAAGTAAAATCATACTTCATCGATAAAAATCCGATAACACGGTCTTTATTGTCGTTGTTTGTATTACGGTATGCCGACCAGTAAGGATTGCGTGACATCCCATTGTAACTTTCGATGTACGATGCCGGTGCTCCGAATTGTGTGAAGGCATAATTTGTTGATTCGTACTTCAAATAATCGCTCATAGCAACACTACGAGGCATCATCAGGTAATTCAAAAAGATATTATCCGGGTCACTGGCAAGTTTTATCCTGTTTTCAGTGTTCTGGTTGATATAATTGAGTTTTACATCCGCTGAGAGTTTACCCCATTTTCCGGTAGTTCTGATATTAACTGAAGTCCTGTCGAAACTACTGTTTGGAATAACACCTTTGTTATCGAGGCGGGTAACCCCAAGCCTTAACGTTGAATTATCGTTTCCGGCAGCAAGTTCAAGACTGTTTGTACTGGTAACACCTGTTTGCATAAAGTCCTTATACAGGTTATTTCCATCAGAAGAATATGCTTTTATTCCCATTAAAGCAGCTACCTGTGAACCATCCATCTTTGCACCCCAGCTGCCTGCTGAGGTAACATCGAAAGCACCATTTACACCCTGGCCATAAACATCCTGAAATTCAGGAGTTTCCATTGGATTTTCGAAGGTAGTATTGGTGTTGAACGAGATTCCAAGACCTTTTTTAGTTGAGCCTTTTTTGGTGGTGATCATAACAACACCGTTACCGGCGCGGCTACCATATAATGCTGATGCGGCAGGGCCTTTCAGAACCGAGATGGATTCAATATCATCAGGTGAAATATCGGCAATTCCTGATCCCCTGTCAACGTTACGGTTTCCCCAATAATCGTCGGTACCTCCGGTTGAACTGTTAATAGGAATTCCATCAACAACGACTAATGGTTGGTTATTGGAACCGATAGAGTTGTTACCACGGATGATCATCCTGGAAGAACCCGATGCTCCGGTGGAAGCCTGGCGAACCTGGAGACCCGCAATTTTACCGTTTAAGGCATTCACTACGTTAGGATCCCTGGTTTCGGTAATTCCTTCACCTTTAAGCTCTTGTAAGGAATACCCGAGGGCTTTCTTATCGCGACGGATACCCAATGCCGTTACGACCACTCCTTCGAGTTGTTCGGCTGAAACTGCTAAAGTTACATTAACTACTGACTGGCTGCCGATAGCAACCTCTTTGCTTTCATACCCCAGAAATGAGAATGCCAACGACTGTGCATTGGCAGGCAGTTTCAGGGAATAGGTTCCATTCAAATCTGTAATTGTACCAGCGGTAGTACCTTTTACCACAACATTTACACCTGGAATAGTAGAGCCGTCTTTGGCATCAGTTACCGTACCGGTGATGGTTTTCTGGGCTAACACGAACTGCCATGAGCAGAACACGAAGAGCACCATCAAGAGTGTCACTTTTTTCATAAGCACTTTTGTTTGAGGTTTGACTTGAGGTTAGTTAATATTAAATGAATGTTTAAAAAAGATATTAAATGAAAAGGCTAAACTAATAAAATTTTTTATTAACTTGGAACACTTTAGTTGTTTTTTTTAATAAAAAACGCAATAGTTTTTTGAGTTAAAAAGATACTAGTCTCATTTAGTGCGCATTACATATCAAATATAATGCTTTTATTATATATATAATTCAGATAAAACTTTGATAAATATATTTCCGGTCTAAAGTTAAATAAAATATTACCCAATTGATTCACCGGTTTCAACTTTTATTTTGAATTATTCGAAATTCTATGACCTGATATTCATTTAAGATTTAGATTAAACCCTAAATCAGCAGTCCTTATTAGTGTCACAGTTCTTAACGGAAAAACTCATATGTATGGTTAAAAGCTGCAATTGGCATAAATTCAGTCTGAACTTTGCAGTGTATTTCAGTGTTTAATAATAAAAATATTAACAAAAAAGTAATAAAAGCAAATTACTATAAATACCTGAGCAGAAGATAAAACCTTAAAACCTGTTGCTATAGCACAGTTTTACAGCATCTTATAAATGTTTTTTACTATTGTATAAAAGAAAAAGAAAAATTCTATCAAATCTTAATAAATTATTTCACTATGTAGGATATTATTCTTAATGTTTGTCGTAAATTTACACTCCCTTACAATAAGTTAATTTAGAGAATAGTAATTGCAAGGCAGAAAACCTATTAAGCCCAATAAAATGAAAAGAAGTATGCTTTTTGGTAATACCTCGGGTGATCCCAGGACCAATGGCTCCAAGAAAAACGGATTAAAATTATTGATATTAAAGGAATTATATTCTAACGGGTGCAAATCGATCCCTGAGCTCAGTAAAATAATACATATGAGCACCCCAACCATTACCCGGGCAATTGATGAGTTGATAGAAAGCGGGTTCCTGGCTGAAGAAGGTATTGGTAGTTCGAGTGGAGGCCGACGTCCGAATTTATACGGGCTTAATCCTCCTGCCAGGTATGTATTAGGTGTTGATATCAGCAGGTATCACATCCGCCTGGGGTTATTCAATTTCAGCAATCAACCTGTAGTTGACATAAAAGTGGTTGACGAAGGGCTCGAAATATCCAAAGATTTCATGAAGAGCCTGAAAGATGCTGTTAATGATTTTATTACAGAATCAGGAATCGATAAAACAAAACTGATGGGCATAGGGATTGCACTTCCGGGCCTAATCGATCTGCATACCGGAATCAGCTACAGCTACCTTCAGGATGAGAAACCTGCCACCATACAATTCGAAAATATTTTCGACTACCCGGTTTTTGTTGAAAACGACACCAAGGTGATGGCACTGGGCGAACAGGCATTCGGGATGGCGCAGGGAAAACAGAATGTATTGTGCCTGAACATCGGTTCCGGAATCGGACTGGGCATGATTTTAAATGGCAAATTATACAAAGGGAATTCCGGTTTCTCAGGAGAGTTCGGACATATTCAGGTTGATCCTGATGGTCAGCTTTGCTACTGCGGAAAAATAGGCTGCCTCGAAACCCTTGCATCAGGAACCACCATGATAAAGCGCGCACGCAAAGAAATTAGCGATGGTGCAACAACAGTTATCCGCTCCATGGTTGACGGTGACTTTAGTAAAATAACCATCGAAACAGTATTAAGTGCTGCCCAGCATGGTGATCAGTTTGCCATTGGTTTGCTGGCCAACATAGGCGAGCATCTTGGCAGAGGAATCGCAGTGCTCATACACCTATTTAACCCTGAGCTTATCATTATAGGGGGCGAACTTACAAGGGCTGAAAACTACATAGTAGATCCTATACAGCAAAATCTAAACAAATTTACCATTGCCAAGATTCGTCGCGATGCTCAGATCATTACCTCAGGCCTGGGACAGAATGCAGGTTTGATGGGTACTGTTGCGCTTGTTATGAATAAGGTTTTTCAAAAGGAGTAAAAATAAATAACACAATCAAGCTGCTTTGGTATACCTTATTTATATATACCAAAGCATTTGCATTTAACGAAAAATTGATTTGATGCCTTCTGTTTTGAAGAATACAAAAAAAGCAAGGAAAAAAATAATAGTAAGAAATTAAAATGACAGAAAGTTGACATACAGTTCCTGCAAAACAGTTTACCATTCGACATTCAATCAAAAAGCATCCTAAGGGAAAGTTAAATCATACATTCTGCTATTTAAAAATCATTAATTAAACACATCATGAAATTAGCTGACATAAAAGGGTATTCGTCAGAGTCGAACAGTTCGATGTGGAATGACGACGCATTTGTTACCCGTTTCGAAAAAATACCTGTAAAGGTTTTTCCTTCAGCTTCTGCAGGATCAGTTGAAGTTGCTTTACGAATCGTTGAACTGATAAAGGAACGCAGAGAGACCGGCAAGGATGTTGTTCTCGGACTTGCCACAGGATCAACTCCCCTTAAGGTTTATAATGAACTGATCCGATGGCATAAAGAAGAAGGATTGAGCTTTTCGAATGTGGTTACTTTTAACCTCGACGAGTATTATCCTCTGGAGCATGACCACCAGCAGAGCTACAATCACTTTATGTGGGACAGGCTTTTTAAGCATATCGATATTAAAGCAGAGAATATCCATATACCTTCGGGCAGCATTGAACAAGACGATGTAGCTGCTTTTTGCCGTACCTATGAAAAAAATATTGCTGAAGCCGGAGGTATTGATATTCAGCTGCTTGGAATTGGCCGCACAGGTCATATAGGATTCAACGAACCCGGGTCTGCGTATAATTCGAAAACCCGTCTGGTTACTCTCGACCGTTTGACCCGTAACGACGCTGCCGATTCATTTAATGGGGAAGAGCACGTTCCACATTTTGCCATAACCATGGGCGTAGGGACGATCATGACAGCTAAGGAGGTTTATCTTATGGGCTGGGGCGAAGGAAAGGCAGAAGTTTTGTTCAAAGCTGTTGAAGGTCCGGTTACTGATGTTATTCCGTCGAGTTACCTTCAGAATCACACAAATACCACCTTTATTATCGATCAGCCTGCGGCAGCCCAGCTTTCCCGCTTCAAAACCCCATGGAGGGTCGGACAGTGCGAATGGTCCGACCGCATGATCCGCAAGGCGGTTTTATGGCTCTGCACGCAAACCGGCAAACCTTTGCTAAAGCTTACTGAACGCGATTATAACGATTACGGTCTCTCCGATCTGATTACTACGCATATTTTCAGTAAAATAAATATAAAAGTATTTAACGATCTTCAGCACACTCTAACCGGCTGGCCAGGTGGAAAGCCCAATGTTGACGATTCGACACGCCCTGAAAGAGCGTTACCTTTCCCTAAGCGGGTGGCGCTCTTCAGCCCGCATCCCGATGACGATGTTATATCCATGGGTGGAACTTTTGCACGCCTGGTTGAGCATGGACATGATGTGCATGTGGCATACCAAACCTCGGGGAGTATTGCTGTAAGCGACGATGATGCCATCCGCTACCTCGATTTTGTGCGTAACTACGAAAAAATATATGATATCAATGAACCCAAGGCTGAATTCCTTTATTCGGAAACAACTGATTTTTACCTGCATAAGAAGAAAGACAGTATTGAACCCTCTGAATTACTTGCAGTAAAAGCTGCGATACGGCGCGGAGAAGCAAAAGCCTCATGCAGGTATATCGGCCTACCCGAAAAAAACATTCATTTTCTCGATCTTCCGTTTTATGAAACCGGAACCGTAAAGAAAGCACCTCACGGAGAAGCCGATATACAGACCACAATGGATTTCCTGCGTTCGCTGAAACCTCATCAGATATATGCTGCCGGCGACCTGAGCGATCCGCATGGCACACACAGGGTTTGCATTGATGTTATTATCGAAGCACTTGAGCGCATGAAACATGAGGACTGGATGAAGGATTGCCGGATTTGGCTTTACCGTGGTGCCTGGCAGGAATGGGATATTGAAATGGTAGATATGGCCGTTCCACTCAGTCCTGAAGAAGTGGTAATTAAAAGAAATGCAATTTTCAGGCATCAGTCGCAAAAAGATGGCGCTATGTTTATGGGTGCCGACAAACGCGAATTCTGGCAACGCGCCGAAGAACGGAATAAAAATACAGCCCAGCTATATGATAAGCTTGGAATGGCTGAATATGAGGCCATTGAAGTGTTTGTCAGATATGAAGTTGAGTAAGTGTAAGTAAAAATATAGATTGGAATACTCTAAATTTATTACCAAACCAGAAGCGGAAATTTACAAACCCGATTGAAACATTAAGAAAGAATTGAACAAACTTTTCACCTCAATAATTCAAAGTAAATAACGAACGAATCAGGATTTAACAACAAATAAACCCTAACTATGGATACAACATCAGCAGCAACCACCCGCAAAAATTACATCATGTCCCTTTCCATCATCGGGGCATTGTTCTTCATTTTTGGATTTGTGACCTGGCTTAACGGCTCTCTTATGCCATTTCTTCAAACGGCCTGTGAGTTAACGCCTTTCGAAGCTAGCCTTGTTACTCTTGCTTTTTATATAGCTTATTTTGTAATGGCTTTGCCTTCATCCTTTGTTCTTAAAAAAATAGGGTACAAAAACGGAGTTTTTGTTGGCTTGCTGATTATGTCAGCCGGTGCATTGATTTTTATCCCTGCTGCATATTCACGGCAGTTCGGAGTATTCCTGGCTGGCTTGTTTGTTCTGGGTACAGGATTAGCACTTTTACAAACAGCTACTAACCCGTTTATTACCATTATCGGTCCACGCGAAAGTGCTGCAAAACGTATGGCTATCATGGGGATCTGCAATAAAATGGCAGGCGTATTCAGCCCATTGGTCCTAACTGCACTTATATTGCACGGAATGGAAAAATTCAGCGAAAGCAACCTGGCACTACTTACTTTTGATCAGAAGGAAGCCCTGCTCAACGAACTGGCAGCGAGGGTAGTGGGTCCATACACCGCCATGGCCTTACTCCTGGCTCTATTTGCCATATTGGTTAAATTCTCGTCCTTGCCGAATGAAATAGACATAGAAAAAGATGATCATGAAACCTTGAAAGGATTTGTGAAACAGATTCCTGATGCGCTAAAAATACGTCATTTGCTATTGGGTATCATCACCCTGTTTGTTTATGTAGGTGTTGAAGTAATGGCCGGCGACAGTCTTACCCAATTCGGGCGATCGCTTCACCTGGCATATGCCCCGAAACTTACAGCATTTACAATGGCTTTTATGGTATTTGGATACATACTGGGCATCATCCTTATTCCAAAGGTAATAAGCCAATCGAAAGCGCTTGTTATTTCAGCAATACTCGGAGCATTGTTTGCTTTAGGCGCTGCAACTTCGTCAACCACAGATAACAATCTTTTTTCTGTAATCTTCGGATGGATGAATAACCTACCGGGTTTCGATATCCCTTTGATTCCGAATGCAGTTTTCTTTGTAACACTGCTGGGTTGGGCGAATGCACTGATGTGGCCTGCCATATGGCCTCTAGCACTTAACAACCTCGGCAAATACACAAAAATAGGATCCGCCTTACTCATTATGGGTATTGCCGGTGGTGCACTCATCCCTCCAACTTATGCAAAGCTTGGTCAATCCATCGGGTTTCAGCAGGCTTTATGGATAATGGTACCTGTGTATCTTTTTATAATTTATTATGCAACACTGGGGCATAAAATTAAAACCAAATAGAGAAATTTCTTACAATTTATGAAACCAACATTACTTGTACTGGCAGCCGGCATGGGCAGCCGTTATGGCAGCCTGAAACAGATTGACCCTGTAGGCCCATCGGGTGAAACTATTATTGATTATTCCATTTTCGACGCCATAAGGGCCGGTTTTGGAAAAGTAGTCTTCATTATACGTAAAAGCTTCGAGCAGGATTTTAAGGACATATTCATTTCCAAATTACAGGCACACATCCCTGTTGAATATGTATTCCAGGAAATTGACAGTATCCCTGAAGGCCTTACCATATCGCCCGAAAGAACCAAACCCTGGGGTACTGCACACGCCATATTGATGGCCAAAGATGTTATCCACGAACCATTTGCAGTAATTAATGGTGATGATTTTTACGGATCAGGAGCCTTTCAAACCATGGCCGACTACCTGGTTTCGCTCACACCGGATCAGCAAAACCAGTATTCGCTTGTTGGGTACCAGGTAGGTAATACCATGTCAGAAAACGGAACTGTTTCGCGGGGAGTCTGCCTTGCTGATGAACAGAGTTTTCTTGTTTCAGTTACCGAACGTACTAACATCCAATACACGCATGGTGGCATTGCCTACTCTGACAATGATGGTGCTTTTGTATTCCTGAAACCTGAAACTTTAGTCTCAATGAATTTCTGGGGATTTACGCCTGAATATTTCAGGCAGACAGAGCCAATGTTCGCCGATTTCGTAAAAGAAAACAACGATTCGCTCAAAGCGGAATTCTATATTCCTTCGGCAGTCGACAGCCTTGTAGGTGGTAAAAAAGCAAAAGTAAAAGTACTTAAGAGCAATGCCAAGTGGTTTGGAGTAACCTATAAGGAGGACAAGCCACTGGTAATTGAGAAGCTGGCACAATTAATCAAATCGGGTGTATACCCCGCCCAACTTTGGAAATAGAAAAATGGAAAGAGATATTAAAAGCATATT
>CAIJPI010000342.1 GCA_903822525.1 uncultured Bacteroidales bacterium
TAAAAATTCCACCTATTAAACTTCATCAAAAAAAACCTTATTTATATCAGTATAATGTCAGAGGTTTTCTTTTCTTTGTGCAATAAGTTCAAATAAAAATCGATGGCTAAAAAATCTTTATCGGGTGGCCTGGCAGTGCTGCTGATGGCTGCATTTCCGATGTTTTTGCAGGCACAGTCGCAGGTTCATATCATTCCTTCACCAAGAGAGATAATATTGCATGAAGGACATTTCGCCCTAAGCCCTGCAACGGCAATATGTATCGGAAATACAGGCTATGCCGAAACAGCATTCGCTGCCGCTGAACTGGCAGCGGAGATAAAAACCGACCTGGGGTTTTCACCACGTATTACAGATAAACTTTCAGGAAACTCTATAGTTTTATGCCTTACCGGCCGCGATTCAAAAGCGCTGAAAATGCTTGAGTCCCAAAAACTTTCTGTACCTGCAGCATTAGGCGCTGAAGGATATTACCTGCATATTTCGCCTACTCAGGTTTTCATTGGTGCCCCTACCGAGGCAGGGATTTTTTATGGTGTTCAATCCCTTAAACAGCTTATCCGTGCCGACCGCACCGATGCAGGCATACCCTGCCTGACCATTACCGATGCACCGGTACTACGATACCGGGGCTGGATGGACGATATCAGCCGGGGACCGATCCCTACCGTTGAGTTCATAAAAAAAGAGATCCGCACCATGGCGGAATTTAAACAGAATTTTTTTAACCTGTATACTGAAAACACCTTCCGCTCCGACAAATATCCCGATATCTCTCCGGCAGATGGGCTTACATCAGCCGAAATCAGGGAATTATCGCAATACGCTTCGGATTATCATATTGATATGATGGGGAATTTCCAGTCGTTCGGACACCAGGAAAAAATGCTGTCGAATCCTTTTTATGCGCATCTGGCCGAAAACTCCAGTATCCTCAATCCTGCCGATGAAAACACCTATGCTTTCCTGTCGGACATTTATTCCGAAATGATACCTGCCTATAAAAGCAGTTTTTTTAATATCAATTGCGACGAAACCTTCGGCCTGGGTGAAGGAAAGAGCAAAGCCATGGCCGACAGCATAGGCGAAAGCGGTATTTATGCCAGTCATATCAACCACCTCGACAGGCTTATTAAACCTTACGGCAAACGGCTTATGATGTGGGGCGATATTGCAGTGAACAACAGCGAAATCATATCGCGCCTTCCCAAAGACCTGATTATTCTTTCGTGGGGATACCAGGCTGCTGAAAGCTTTGACGACGCCATAACCCCCTTTGTAAAAACCGGCTTCGATTTTATGGTTGCTCCCGGCGTAGGATGCTGGGGCGAGCTATGGCCTGCCCTGGGAAATGCTGCCGTTAACATAACGAATTACACCCGTGATGGCGCCAGGCTCGGAACCTTGGGCATGATGAATACTGCCTGGGACGATAACGGACATAACCTTTTCGAATACAACTGGCACGGACTGGCATGGGGTGCCGAATGCTCGTGGAATCCGGCAAAGCAGGTCACAGGCAAGGCCGCCACAATTGAAATGGATGAAAAACTAAGTTATTTCAACCGGAATTTCGACGCCTTATTTTTCGAAACCAAAGGCGTTACCGCACTGTATTTCAGCATCGATAGTCTCAGGTTCCGTAAAGCAAAAGGCCTGGTGGGCGAAAGCGGATTCTGGGAAGATATTCTCGGCTTTTACCCTTCCAATACCAATCCCGAAACAGAATCCGCCAACCGGGAAGTGGCTGATGAAGCACGACTGCTGCTGTTGAAAGCCGAAGCTCTGCAAAATACCTGCAGGCGGAACGGGGCTAACATCGACTTCGCGGAACTTGCCCTGCGAAGGGTGATTTTTGCAGCACATAAAAATATTGCCCGCGTCCACCTTTTTGAGGCTTCACAGAAAAACGACCCGGCAGCAATTCGGCTTGCCCGCGAAGAACTGCAATCGCTGCTTGACGAACTGCATGGTATTAAAATCACGTATATGCAGCTCTGGAACCGCGAAAACCGCGATTTCTGGCTCGATAAAAACATGAATGATTACAACAAACTGGCCGATCGCCTGATTAACTGCGATAAACAGGTATATATCGAACCTTCGGAAGCTCTTGTGGATGGCCAGAGGCAGGTTACACTCCGTACACTCTTCAACGACCAGGTAATTTTATATACAACCGATGGCAGCGAACCGATTGCCACATCGCGGGTCTATGGCTCGCCACTGATAATCGGCAGCAGGACCCTTATAAAAGCGAGTGTACTACTCAACAGCCAGCCTTTTGGGCTGAGCCAGAAAATGGTTTTCATTCATAAAGGGATCGGAATGCTCAGGAAATTAAATTCGAGCTGCAGCAAGTATAATCCGGCTTATGCTGCCGGTGGCGAAATGGCCTTACTCGATGGCATAAAAGGTTCAGGCAACTTTGCCGACGGGCGCTGGCAGGGCTTCCAGGGACAGGACCTGGATATTGAGATCGATCTGAAAAAGAGTATGCCGATCCAATCCATCAGCATCGACTGTATGCAAAACTCCTATTCGTGGATTGAACTGCCGTCGGACGTAAATATCTATTCCTCAGCAGATGGCAACAATTTTACCCTGTTGAAAACAATTGATCACAACATTCCACTCGATGCCAAAGGACAGTTTACCTATACTTTTATGGCTTCTTTCGAGAATTTAAATACCCGTTATCTGAAGGTAATTGCTAAGAATTCGGGTCTTTTGCCCCCCTGGCATCATGCAGCAGGAGGTGAGTCGTTTATTTTTGCGGATGAGATTGTGATTGATTGATTAAAACATGGGGCACTGATATATGTGTTCATATACTTTATTCTATATTTGAAAGCCACCGAAGGTGTGTTTTTTCTACTTTTGCACCCGGAAATTGAAAATCTCTTCTCTGACCGGCAGTTCAGCCCTTACCTCACATACAGGAAGCCCTGAATGATCCATGTTGAAAGTTAAGATTTCAATATGCTATCCCTGCCGGAATACGGTCTAAATAACCGTAAGTGAGATTATCTCCTGCTAAGCCCTTAGCTCCTGATTGTAAAGTTTTTAAAGCTATGCGTTTCAGGATTTTTCTCTCACGGCATAAACACAATTGTTTAATTATATGGACAAAACAAGTACTTCGCTCATTATTTTTGTAACTTATCGGAAAAAATATATATTTGCACCCAAAACAAGCTCTATAGTACCTATATAAAAGGCTACTTACAATAACTCAACAGCAAATCAACCCCTCCATTATGATTTTACGAACAATTCTGCTAGCAGCATTTCTTTGTGTCGTCGCTATGCCCCTTATGGCCCAGCTTGATACACCGGTTCATCCGTCCGTTATCGGCGAAGGTACCTTCCTGGGTATTTCACAAGCTCTGAGGGATCTCCCTGCACTTACACCCGATGAGATGAAAGCTTTAAAAGAAAAAGCTGATGCAAAAGTCCTGAACAAGAAACTGCGCAACAGGGAATATCCTTTTTCGGAAACGGCTTTCCCTAAAGGCCCTGATGCAGCCTGGCAGAAAACAATGGGCACAACAGGAAGCGTTAAAGCTCCTATCGTAAATTTCGACGGGCAAACATCGCCCTATTATCCGCCCGACTGTAATGGAACTGCCGGCCCGAATCATTTTATGCAAACCGTTAACACAACCTATGCTATTTATAGCAAAACCGGTGCTTTACTGGCAGGACCTACCAATATGAACCTTATTTTCGGTAGCGTAACCGGAGCAAACTGTAACGACGGCGACCCGCTTATCCTTTTTGATGAGCAGGCTAACCGCTGGCTGGCAGTTGAATTCTCGCTTTGCGGCTCTACCGACCGTATGCTGATTGCTGTTTCAACAACTAACGATCCTACCGGAACCTGGTATCAGTATTCATTCGACGTAGCCGATATGCCCGATTATGAGAAATTCGGCATCTGGCAGGATGGCTATTATATGGGAGATAACAACGGAGGATCTAATGATATTTATGTTTTTGAACGCGCTCAGATGCTTACCGGAGCCGCTTCCCCAAAAATGGTCGGGTTTACCAATGCCTGGAGACCGAGCTCTATCGATGGATTTATGTGCGTTCCTCCTGTTGACAATGATGGTGCATCAGCACCTGCCGGATCACCGGGTCTTTTTATCGCCATGAACGACGATGCAATCGGTGGTGGAGCCGATCAGCTGTGGATTTACGAACTGGCTGTTAACTGGACAACTACAGCCTCATCAACTTTTACCCGTGCACAGCAACTTGGTGTACCGGCTTTCGACAGCAATTTTGGCAACAACTGGACAAATATCAAACAGCAGGGAACTACTCAGGAACTGGATGCTATACCACAGGTTATTATGAATGTTCCGCAATACCGCAATTTTGGTACCTACCAGACTATCGTATGTTGTCATTCAGTCGATGTGGATGCTACCGACCATGCAGGTATACGCTGGTACGAGCTTCGTAAAACGCCTCCTGCCACTACCTGGACGGTGCGCCAGTCAGGAACTTATGCCCCTGATATTCATTCGCGCTGGATGGGAAGCATCATGCTGAACGCCAACAATAAAATAGGTTTGGGCTATTCCATTTCAAGCTCAACTATGTTTCCAAGTATCCGCTATACCGGTCAGACCGCAGGAGCCTATGCAACAGGAGCCGGCGTTATGGACTTACCCGAAGGAACTATTCAGACTGGTACTGTTTCACAAACCGCAGCTGAACGCTGGGGCGATTACGCCCTGATGTCAGTCGACCCTACCGACAACGAAACATTCTGGTTTACAACTGAATACATAGGAAGCGGCGGCTCACGTAAATCGAAAATCGCTTCTTTTAAAATAGGTAATGCTCCTGTGGCAATTACTCTGGATGCAACGCTTGTTACAAGTACATCAGCTACGCTTAACGGAACAGTAAATCCAAATTCACTGGCTACCAATTACTACTTCGAATGGGGAGCAACTGTTGGTTACGGTAACTTTACCACCACAGTTGCTGCCGGCTCAGGTTCTGCCAACATAGCTGTAAACGCACCTATATCAGGCCTGATAGGCGGAACAACCTATCATTTCAGGGTAGTAGCCATTAATGCCGACGGTACCACCAATGGCAACGACCTTACCTTTACTCCCGGCGGAGCTGCTCTTACAACTACTGCCGTTACCGGTATTACACTTAACGGAGCTTTATCAGGAGGAAATGTAACCAGCGACGGAGGTTCAGCTGTTACGGCC
The DNA here is from genome assembly GCA_903822525.1 of uncultured Bacteroidales bacterium. Classification (GTDB taxonomy): domain Bacteria; phylum Bacteroidota; class Bacteroidia; order Bacteroidales; family UBA4417; genus UBA4417. Next base: position 5,244 of record CAIJPI010000342.1, read on the forward strand.
CGAGGCATTTGCTGGGCTACTACTGCAAATCCTGTTGCTACCGGAAACCATACTACCGATGGCACGGGAACAGGCACTTTTATCAGCACCATCACCGGCTTAACAGCAAACACTTCATACCATGTAAGGGCTTATGCAACCAATGCCAACGGTACTTTTTACGGAGCCGATATTGCATTCTCAACACTTTGCGGTGTATATACGCTGCCATTTACTGAAAATTTTACAGCAACAACAATTCCTACCTGCTGGAGCCAGGTCGATAACCAGGGCAGCGGACAAATCTGGCAGTTTGGTGCTTTTACAACACCATCACCTTATCCGTTACTTACCGGCAACTATGCTTACCTGAACAGCGATGCTTATGGCAGCGGTTTCTCTCAGAATGCCGACCTGATCACTCCAACTATTGATATGTCGGGATATTCAGCTGTAAACCTTGCGTTCAGTCATTATTTCCGGTCCTATACCGGTTCGTCGGCAACATTATCGTACAGCATCAACAACGGTACTACCTGGACTATTATACAGACTTATAGTGCAACTACTGCGAATCCTGCTAGTTTCAGCCAGAGTATTCCGGCAGTTGCTGGCCAGTCGGCAGTTAAATTCAAATGGAACTATGTTGGATCATATGGTTACTGCTGGGCAATAGATAATCTTAATATCACAGGAACAGGTTCAGTTTCGCTTACAGTAACGCCTGGAAACCAAAATGTGACCGCACCGGCAGGAACTACACCATTTGTAGTAACAACTACTGCAGCCTGGTCAGCCACCAGCGACGCTGCATGGTGTACCGTAACCCCTTCGGGTACCGGTAACGGAACACTTACTGCTACATATACTCAGAATGTAGGGGCTTCGTCACGCGTTGCCAATATTACCGTGTCGGCAATAGGAGCACCATCGGTGGTTGTTACAGTTACACAGGGTGGAGCATCACCTACCCTGAGTGTAACTCCTCCGAATCAGAATGTTACCGCTCCGGCAGGAAATACCAGCTTTACCGTAACTTCGAATTCAGCTTGGACCGTATCGAGCAATGCCGCATGGTGCACAGTTACACCTTCGGGTACAGGCAACGGTACCATTACAGCAACGTATACACAAAACATATTGTTAACAGGACGTACCGCTAATGTTACTGTAACTGTTATAGGGCTTACCCCGGTAGTTGTTACCGTTACACAGGCAGCTGGTTCAGCTTCTCTTAGTGTTACCCCGGCAAATCAAAATGTGAGTGCAGTAGCCGGAAGTGTCAATTACGTGGTGACTTCCAACTCTCCATGGACCACCTCTAGCAATTCGGCATGGTGCACACTTACACCTTCAGGAACCGGCGACGGTACTCTTGTTGCTACTTACACGGCGAATACGTTGCCGACCTCACGTATAGCAACTATCACGGTTACCGTAATCGGCCTTACTCCTGTTACTGTTACACTTACTCAATCAGGATTATCACCAACCCTGTCGGTAACACCAGCTAACCAGAATGTAACAGCTCCTGCCGGGAACACCAGTTTCAGCGTTACCTCAAACTCTGCATGGACTGTTACCAGCAATGCCGCATGGTGTACTGCTACCCCTTCGGGAACCGGTAACGGAACCATCGTTGCTACTTACCTCGAAAATACCGGTTTACCAAGCCGCGTAGCTAACATTACTGTTACAGTTGCCGGAATCGGCCCTGTTACAGTTACCGTTACCCAGGCAGGAACAACCCCTACCCTGCTTGTTACTCCTTTAAATATAAATGTTCCTTCCACCTCAGGTGTTGCAAACTATACAGTAACAACAAATTCGGTATGGTCGGCAACAAGCGGAACTTTCTGGTGTAATGTTACTCCTTCAGGAAACGGCAACGGCATTATGGCTGCCACCTATGAAGCAAACACCTCACTCGATCAGCGCATTACGTATATGGCTGTTTCGGTTACAGGGGCACCTAATGCCAATGTTACACTCACCCAGGCAGGTGCAGCTCCTTTCCTTTCGGTTGATCCTCACGTTCAGAATGTAGGCCTTTCAGCAGGCTCCGTTAATTTCGTCGTAAGTTCCAATATGCCATGGACTGCTTCCAGCAATTCGCCATGGTGTACCGTAACTACTTCAGGCAATGGCAACGGAACGGTTGTAGCTTCATTTTCAGAAAATTCTTTTGCATCGAACCGTACTGCCAGCATTACAGTAAGCGCTACAGGAATTGTACCGATAATAGTTACTGTTACGCAATCAGGCCCATCGGCCATGCTGAATGTTACTCCGGCTACCCGCACCGTTACCGATCCTGCCGGAAGTACAACTTTTAATGTTTCGTCCAATACTTCATGGACTACTACAAGCGATGCCAGCTGGTGCCAGGCTACCCCTTCGGGCTCAGGCATAGGGCTTATTACAGCAACTTACCAGCAGAACCTTACACCGGTATTACGTACCGCCAGCATACAGGTTAGCGGCACCGGCGCCTATCCTGTAACAGTTCAGGTACTGCAACTGCCTTCATTCGTTTCGATCGGCGAAAGCCCTGAAAATACACTGCAGGTATATCCTAATCCTACCAGCGGCATTTTCGTGATCAGCAGCCCATCCTCCGGAATGCTTGAGATGAATGTATACATTATCAATGCAAAAGGAAAAACCATCCTCACCAGGCAATGCAAGGGGGCTAACAGCTATACCTTCGATTTGTCGCAGGCTGCCAGCGGAAGCTACTTTATGAAAGTTGAAACTGAAGGCAAAACACATGTAATGAAAGTAATCGTTCAATAACCATCCGAAAGGATAAGACCTTTCAGTTCATTAACCAAATGATAGAAACGCCTGCCTTTTTCAGACAGGCGTTTCTTGTTTTTATCCTAAAAAAGTGAAAAAATCAGTGGATTGAAAAGTGCCGGGTGCCCAGAGCAGAAATAAGGGTTGCAGAGAGCCCGGCTCATGCGACTTAATGGGCATAGTCGAAGAGTATAAAATATCCAGCATTTGAATGGTAATAGCAACCCATAACTTACTTTAATTCAATGCTTGCATTATTAAAAGATGTTGTTTACTTTCGCCCCCCGAAACATCCCTAAAAGCAGTTGAAACAGACTCATTGCAGGGTCATATATTAAGGAACAACCACGCTGCAGGGCTTATGAATCAGATTGAAAATGGATTTCTGAAGAATCAGGAAAATGCTTTCAAAGAATAAGAATTACAGAAAAATAAAACTCATTTGCAGGCATCATTTTGACGATTTTTTTTGAATTTGCATTGAAAAAAGACTGTTCTTTCTTAACTTCTATTCCGA
>CAIJPI010000343.1 GCA_903822525.1 uncultured Bacteroidales bacterium
GGGACACGCACAAAGGACGGGCTTGTAACAACCTTTCAGCCTGCAGGTATTGCTTCGCTGATCCGCTCGGCACCGATGGCTGTAATTTTACCGTTTGCCATTGATGGCAATTCCGGGATTATGAAAAACGGCTGTTTCCCTATGACTTTTGGAAGCCACCTGAAATTTACAGTCCGCTATCCCATCGAACCCGAAGATTGGGATACAACCTTGCATACCGAAAACTCTAAATGAAAACCTCTGGGCCTGGCAATTTAAAGAAGGAAAACGTCGGGCAGGAAAAAACAGAATAATCGGTTCTGCCACCAGAGCAACCGCATGTTGTTTGGCGATGCCATGGCTACTTTACAGAAATTGGTACTGAGATTAAAATCTTAGGTTCTGTTTAAGGAAAATGTGGAAAATCATTTGTGCTTAGAGCAAAGTGCTCAGTGCTCAGAAAGTATAATGCTGACAAACTAGTGGATTGATAAATACACATAAATGATGCTAAGCACATAGCACTATGCACAAAGCACTGTAAAGCTGAATCAATACCTACAACAATGTTCTGAAACAGAACCAAATCTTATAATCTCGCAGACCCGATTCAATATAAATCAAAAATCCGGCAGGAATTAATCTCCTGCCGGATTTTTGATTTTCACATTTATTGGTACTTTATACCTCAGGTGCAGGTTTGTAATCACACCATTATTTGAATATCCTTACTCAGATCATTGAAGGATATATTATTTCTTCTTCGGCTCAATTCCAAAAGTAAATCCTGCTTTTACACGTTCGATCAATTCGGGTAAAATATCCTGATATTCGCCTACAATACCAAAATCGACATTATGAAAAATATGAGCTTTGGGATTGTGATCGATAGCAATAATCTTTTCCGATTCCTTCATTCCTGCAATATGCTGGATTGCACCGGAAATACCAACAGCTATATACACTTTAGGACGAATAGTTTTACCTGTTTGTCCAACCTGCCTGGCATATTCGGCAACACCTTCGTCAACAACCGGACGGCTGCATGCCCATTCCGTATTTATCCCCTGGCTGTTCAATGCTTCAGCAAGTGCTTTTATAAGTCCCAGACTATCATTTGTAGTGCCTCTTCCTCCTGAAATAATGATGTCGGCTTCGAAAAGATTCTGCAACCCGCCTTCGCCTCTGACCGTTTTCATTATTTCGACAACAAAATCCTTGTCATGTAAAACAGGTTTGAAGTTTGAAACAATGCCCTTCTTCCCTTCAACACGCACCGGAACTTCGAAAGTGCCAGCCCTGGCAGTCGAAATCTGCGGACAAACAAATCCCAGAATGGTAGCAAGTTTGCTTTCGCCATAGGTAGGCCGCCTTGACTCAAGGATAGGCGTATAAATTACTTTCTCTTTTTTGTCAATGTACTCTCCTATTTCAAGCCCGGTGCAGTCAGCTGTTACTCCGCTATCTGTTTTCATACCAATACGGGGAGCTAACTCACGGCCGGAGGTTGTTGCAGCAAAGAGAGCAATTTCAGGTTTTCTTGCCTTTATAACCTGTTCGAAAATAGATGCGAAAGGAAGTACCAGGTATTCCTCGAGTTTATCATTTTCGACCAGTATAACCTCATCAGAGCCATGTTCAATCAGGGTTTGAGCTAAAGGCTGGATATCTTTTCCGATAATTAAGGTCAGAACCTTGGTGTCGTTTCCTAATTGGTTGGCTAAATTCCGGGCAGGCGTTAAGAGTTCTAGCGATGGCCTCGATATTTTACCATTGGTAATCTCAGCCCAGGTAATAATACCCCTTGCACCATCCCTGAAGTCTTTATCAGGAAAATCAGGACGGTCTGTATCTGCTTTGGTTACTTTTTCCTTTTTCTCCAGAACATTTCCACCTTTTGTAAAATTGGCTATCATGCTGTCGACCAACGTTGCTTCATTGTGACCTGCCGACATGGTAATCGGAGGCCGTTCGCTTACAATATTGATAACTTTGGCTACAATGGTCGGAGACCCGCTGATGCCTATCTTCTCGGTTCCCAATCCAATGTCATCAATTCCAAAAGTTGTAATGTTTAAAGTTCGTGCTTTGATGGCCCCGCTCAGCGATGGTTTGCGGGGGGGAATCCCTGTGGGAGTTAATGAAATAACACAGGGCATAGGTAATTTCATCATCTGATAACCACCCTCGATTATTCTTTTGGCAATTACGTTGCCGTTTCCATCAGCTTTTACACTCTCCACAAAAGTAGCCTGCGGAATCCCTATACTTTCGGCAACCTGCGAAGGCACGTGTGCTGTATCTCCATCACTGGTTTGCCTGCCGGCCAGAATGATAAAAGGCTCTTTCGAATCTTTGGTGAAACCCAGGTGTTTCAGCATAGTCGAAATTGCAAGACCTGTTGCATACGTATCGCTGCCGCCAAGTTTACGATCCGACAGGAGGTAGGCTTCGTCATAGCCCATCGAAATGGCTGTCCGCAGGGAGGCATCAAATGAACCCGGCCCCATCGAACAAACGATAAGCCTTGATTCAGGATGTTGTTTTTTAAGTTGCAATCCTGCTTCCAGACCAAACTGGCAATCAATATTTATAATTGATTTTGCTTTAGTACGATCCATCAGCCCATCTTCTCCCATTCGCATTTCGCTGGGAAGCGGCACTTGTTTTATTAAACTTATTATTGTCAAAGCCATTGTTACAGTTTCTATAAATTGTTACATATTTTGAAAATCAGGACCATTACCTCCGTTTGGCACTACCCAGGTAATGCCATCGCCGGGAGATTTAATGTCGCAGGTTCTGCAATGCATACAATTTTCAGCGTGAATCCTTAATTCTTTCTTTCCGTCCTTGCTGGTATGAAGTTCATATACTTCCGATGAGCAAAAGAATTGCTCTGGTGCGCCATATTCCTCTATGTTAACAGCATTAAATTTCTCCTGGTCCTTAATATGAAGATGTACCATCTGCTGCTCGTCGTGATGAACACCCGAATGGTAAACATCGAATGCTTTATCGAATGTAAGCACTTTATCGAACTCAAGTTTCCCTTTAAACCGCTCTTTAAAAGGCTTGGCTTTCAGTTCACTCAACTTTAAAGTAGTCTGATAATCGGGATGCGTTTTTAGCCTGCCAAAGAAACCTGCTCCGCCGGTGAGTATCTGAGTGCCAAAATGGAGTCCTCCCAGTATTAAGCCTTTGGTAAAACCTTGTCTGAAATTGCGTACAGGATATAACTCCTTGTATATCATACTATTATTAACAAGAGCCTCATACTGCTCAAGACTTTTTTCTGAAGTATCGTTTTTAGCCAATGCATTGGCAGCAGTAAGCGCAGCTAACATACCTGATTTAATTGCCAGGTGAATGCCTTTCAAAGCCGGCATAGCAACCAACCCTGCGCTGTCGCCAACTATTAAAGCATTATCGACATACATTTTAGGAATTGAATAAAAGCCTCCTTCAGGCAGCGTTTTGGCACCATACTCCACTAACCTGCCACCTTTTAAAATTTTGGAAACAAATGATGTGGTTTTCCATACCTGCATGGCATCATGAACATCGAATGATGGGTCCTGATAATCGAGACCTACAACAATTCCGATAGCCACTTTATTATCGTTTAAACCGTAAATGAAGCCTCCGCCAAATTCATTGCTGTTGAGCGGATAGCCCATGGTATGATAAATCTGTCCGGCCTCAATATTTCCCTGCGGAACCGACCATATTTCCTTGCAACCCAATGAGTATATCTGTTCATTCCTGCCCTCGTTCAGGTTGAACTTTTGGATAAGCATTTTAGCCAGGCTTCCGCGGGTTCCTTCAGCAAAAATGGTAATCTTAGCTTCAATCCGTGTACCTTCCTGATAATTTTCCAGCTTATTCCCATGGTGATCCAGACCTGTATCTTTGGTTTTGGCACCGATTACTTTTCCATCCTTGTATAATATTTCATCAACAGCAAAACCGGTATATATCTCCACTCCTTTTTCCTGTGCTTTTAAAGCCAGGTACTTACAAATCTTGCCAAGGGAAGCTGTATAGTTGCCTATGTTATTCATGTAAGGAACATGAAAAGGGAATGAAATGGATCCATTTTCAGTCAGCCATACCGTTTTATCCTTAATTACTCTTGCATTGAACGGTATCTCTGAAAAATCCACTCCTGGAAGCAGTTCCTTAAAAACGTCAGATTTAATAACTGCGCCCGACAAAATATGGCTGCCGATAGAACTTCCTTTTTCAATAAGTAAGATTCTGTGATTCAGCCCTTTTAACTTTAAAGTATCTGCTAAATGAATTGCCGTGGCTAAGCCCGCCGGCCCGCCTCCAATGATTAACACATCTGTTGATACTGTATCAATAATACTCATTATGTAACCTCCGGGTTTTATATTTCTAACCTGAAATTTTGATTGTAATTTACCGCGACAAGATTCCTTGCCAGGTGAATTTTTATGAAATTCGGTGCAAAATTACTACTATTTTTCGTAATCTGGTACTATATAGTTTAAATCAGATTTTTATAAATCAAATTTTTGTAACTGATTAATATAGAGCTAATAGAGTAAATTTAATAAAAAGCAGTATTTGTTAGTTGCGCTCAGAGCCACACCAGGTAATGCAAAATCATACCTTTCAAATCAATGTCCATTTTGTACAATGGCAAGCATTCACAAAGAGTTTGCATTTGGCCAGGATTGTTAGTCTATTTCCTTTGTTCCTGATATTACTTTAAATATGTCAGAGTATCATCATCACATGATTTCATATGGTGGGTTTGCTATTTTGGGTGTTTAAATCAAGTTTCCCGTTGCGATATAAGTCCCATACATAAAACAAGATAATTAAAGGAAACAACATGATTCACACAGGTTTACTATCCTCTGATTTTCGTGACATAAAAAAACTTGAAGCATTCATTTTATTATTGAATAAGTATTATACTTTTGCAATCGATATGAACAATCAATCACATCGTTCGGAATGAAATATTTTATTGGCATTGATGACACTGATAACCTCGAAAGCCGGGGGACAGGGCATCGTGCCCGGCAGCTGGGAATAACCCTCGAAGAAGCCGGAATTGCAAAGCTGATATGCATTACCCGTCATCAGTTGCTCGTTCATAAGGATATCCCTTATACATCACACAACAGTTCTGCTTGCCTGCTTATTGATTGTGATCCGGTAAATGAAGCAGAACTGACTGCTTTTTGCCGTGCTTTCCTGCTCAGGGAATCTGCACCGGGTTCGGATGCCGGACTCTGCATTGCCTCTGATCAGACTTTTACCAACGCAGTCGAAAACTGGGGCAGGAATGCAAAAAAAGTAGTACTTAACGCACCGCTTGCTCATGAACTGGCATTGCGGCACAACATATATCTGGAAGGACTTACAGGCGAAAAAATCGGAGTTATTGGCGCACTTGCTGCAGTCGGGCTCAGGCATGCCGGTAATGATGGTCGTGTACTCTGGCTGCCAAAACTCAGAGAAACAGAAGGTGTGTTCGTTGCGCTGGAACTAAAAAACCGGCTTTGTGTCGACTGCATTACTACTAAAGAAGGTTCGGAAATTGCTGATGAAGATTTAATTATGGCTGACGGCTGGATCAGGCCGGTTATGCGCAACAACAAAATAACTCTCCTTGTTGAACAAACTGAAAATCATGAAGAATACAAATGGCAACATGTTCCAAAAGAGTATATCAAAAGCATTTCAAATTGACAATGCCAACGATCTGCTTAAAATTGGATTACTGTTATTACTGGGCTTTTTTGCGGTTGCACTGCGCGAGCGTGTTAACGTCCCATTAAAAATCCCCGGACATCATGGATTTGAATTCATGCTGCTGTTTATGGCCGGCAAAACACTGAGCCGTCAGCGATATGCCATGTCAATCTCATCCATCGGTGCTTCTGCCTCAGCATTTTTGCCATTTTTTCACTTTGGAAATGCATTTATGCCATTTACATTTTTGCTTCCCGGAATTATCGCCGACCTGATTTTAAATAAAACCGGTAAATCCAATTACCTTTTTGCTGCTCTTGCAGGCGGATTAGCCTATGCATCCATTCCCTTATTCCGTCAGTTTGTGATGACAGCTACCGGAATCCCTTTCGTTTCCTTATTAAGCGGGCTCCTTTATCCGTTGGCACTTCACTTTACATTTGGAGCCATTGGTTCGCTTGCAGGCGTTGCCATTTTTCAGAGATTCGCAAAATAAATCATGAAATCGGCAAAAAACGAAAAACAAAGCATTGCTCACGTTATGATTCAAAATTCATATCCTTTTTTCACCTTTATCAGGATCAGCATATATTTTGCGCTGATAGTCATCTTTGCGGCCTGTAAAAAGGGGAATGACACGTTGCCGCCATCCATCCAACTCCTCAGCGAAAGCGGGTACACTGCTGACTCAGTAACGGTACCTATCGGATTACCATACAAGATTGGTATTACCGCAAAAAAAGGCGATGCTGCCATAACCAACCTGTTGGTATGGTTAACCACCGAGAACGGAACAGAAACAGCAGTTGACTCCGGCATATATTCAAATGAATTCAGGTACGAACGAAGTGTTTCGTATGGTGCTTCCCGGTTCGAAAAATGGACGTTTATACTGAGGGACAAAAACGGGAAATCGGCCAGCACATCGGTTACTTTAACTAAAGATTCTACCTCTGCTTTCGGCCCAATATTATATTATTCAGCTGTAAAACTTGGCTGCCAGGGAAGTTCTCTTTATGACTCTTTTTTATCAGTTACTGACGGGTCCACATACACGCTTACTAATGCCGAAGCAAACCAGTCATCGGTTAACATTATAACCTATTGGGGCGACCAGGTTATTCCAACTACGGGGTTTACTTTGTCGTCGCCAGGTGAAAGCGATGTTGCCGCATACTTCCCCATGATTGCCAACTGGGCTTTACCATATAATGAAACCCGGTACAAGACCGATAGCCTGAGCATTTCGCATGATGCATTTACTACAGCATATAACGACAGCCTCATCATTTCCAATTATACTGCAGCAACTGTCGGCAAGCGAAAGTCAAAACTGGTCAGGCCTGGGTATATAATTCCCTTCCAGGTATCAGCCGGGACTGCAGCCGGTAAAAGAGGACTGATAAAAATCAATTTCCTTCAGGAAGGAATCGACGGGTACATAGATGCAGATATTAAAGTTCAGAAATAATTAGTATGAAATTCCTGAAAATAAAGATCCTTTTTCTACTGCTTCTGCCTCTGAGTCTTTGCGCTCAGAAAGTGGAAGGACTGATAACAGACCAGAATACCGGAAAGCCTATTTCCAATGTGAATATCAGTATACCCGGAACAAACCAGGGGACTGTATCAGGCGAAGACGGAAGTTTTACGCTGCAGGTTCCAAATACGGCAAAACTTACTATTAGAGTTTCTCATATTGCCTATGCAACCCAGTACAGGACGATGAAAATACCTTCTTCCGGAATCTCCGGCCTGGTGATTCAACTGCTTCAGAAAGTTGCCACCATGAACGAAACTGTGATTACGGCAACCCGCACCCGGAGAAAAATAAGCGAAGTGCCTGCAGCTGTGCGGCTTATAACATCCGAACAGATAAAAGACATGCCTGCCACAGCAATTGATGATGTTCTGCGTACGGATGCATCCATAAATGTTGACCGAAAGAACGGAATCTTCTCGAAAAACGCATCGGTGAATATGCGTGGACTAAACAGCTCGGCACGCACACTGGTGATGCTCGACGGGGTTCCATTGAACAAGGCTGATGGCGGAGGAGTAAACTGGAATCGTATTGGTTCTGAAAGTGTCGACAGAATTGAAATTGTGAAAGGTCCCGGCTCGGCGTTATACGGAGGCAATGCAATGGGCGGCGTAATTAATGTGATTTCGAAAGAAATAAAAGAATCATTCGCCGGAAACATAAAGCTATCAGCCGGTTCGTGCAATACACAGGCGTCACAGTTGTGGCTTGGCGGACGGTTGAAAGCACTTCCTAAAGTAAGCTGGAGCCTCAACTCCCTGTACAGGCGCGGCGATGGCTACATCCTTACACCAGCAGAATTGAGCGACTCCACCGATGTAAAGGCCTATTTGTGGGAAGCTGAGGCCGGTGGCAAACTGGCATATGCTATCAATGACAGCAGTAAAGTTGAAATAGGATATAGCTACTATGATGACAAAAGAGGTGATGGAGTACATGTTTATGACCCGGATGGAGGATTTTACAAATATCGCACGAACCATGCATATGCCAGTTTCAAGGGCTATGCCGGCAAAACACAGCTTACTGCCAATGCTTATATGCAGTTCGAAAATTACATGAACCAAAAGGAACAGCTTAAAACCGATAAACTCCCACCATACGCTGTAACCCAATACGTTCTCTATTTTACCGATTCGCATCGAAACGATGCAGGCATGTGGCTGGCAGCAACCACAAAAGCGGGAAGAAATCAGAAATTCACCTACGGCACCGATATCAGGTTCAGCACCGCCGATGCATCCGATATTTATTTTACTTCCACCGATACCATTACAAATAAAGGGAAGCTCAACTCCTTTGCTTTATTTATCCAGGATGAATTCAGCATGCTGAACAACAGATTGAAAGTTGTTGCCGGCGCCAGGGCCGACGCTGTTTACTTCAGAGATGCTTCGTTTACGATTGCAGCTCCTTCAGTTACAAACAGCTATATGTCAGAATATACCGGCAACTTTGCAGATAAAAACTGGCTCGCCCTGAGTCCGAAAATAGGAGTTCAATACTCCCTGAACCACGAAAACACTGTTTACCTGAACTACGCTGCCGGGTTCAGGCCCGGCACACTCGATGATATGTGCCGCAGCGGAAGCATTACCAAGGGATTTAAAATGGCAAACCCCGAATTGAAACCTGAGCATATCAATAACTATGAAGCAGGCGGTTCATTTAAAATAAATAAGTTTATTCGCATCGAACCCTCATTGTATTATTCGCTTGGCAACCAATTCCAGTATTTTGTCGGAACCGGCGACACCATTTATTCGGCATCGAAGCCCAAACCCATACTGAAACGCGAAAATGTCAGCAAAGCCGCAATCACAGGATTTGAAGCCACTGCAAGGATTGTCCCCTGCACTTCTCTGGAACTATCGCTATCGTATGCCTTTAATCATTCTATTATAAAATCATTCGATACAATACGTTTTGTAGCTAAAGACCTGAGCGGAAAATTCCTGATGGAAGTGCCCGGAAACCGTTTCACAGCCATGCTGAACTGGAAGAATAAATACTTTAACTGTATGCTTTTGTATGAATATACCGGCACCTTGTATACTGACGACGAAAACCTGATAGAGCTTCCCTCCTATTACACCCTCGATGCAAAGCTGTCGCACGTTTTTGCCCGGCATTACAGCCTTTCACTGACTGTACAAAACTTAACCAATAACATTTATATCGACAATAAAGGGAATATGGGCATAAACCGTTTTGTTATGGCTGAAGCCAGTTACCGGTTTTAAAAGAATACTGATCAGAAGAAAAATAATGAAGAGTAAGGCAGCCAGGAGCAGGATGATAGACAAAGAATTACATTTTAAAAATGACCTAACAGTTCTTACGGCCAATCGGAAATAAGCCATCCATTTCTCACGAAAGAACTGCAGAAACTAAATAACAATAACCATTTTAAAACAAGAACATGATGAAAAAATTACTCTTAGTATTGATGCTACTCCCGGTTTTTCAGCTTGCAAAAGCCCAGGATGTAATTGTAAAATGGACTTTCCCTACCGGCCTTTTGGGGGATACCGTTCAAAATGGAACCAATGCGCTTAACCTTACCCGAGCCCTGGGTATTGAGGGAGCAGGACCTATTACCATAACCAACGGCCAGGCTACAGGCGATTATGCAGCTACTGCCGCGGCATGGGATAACGGGACGGATGCCAAGAACTGGTATATCGGCTTCCTGACTACTGGCTACGATCATGTTAAAATTTCGTCGAAGCAACGTGCCGGAGGCACCAACGGCGGCCCACGCGATTTCAAACTTCAGTATAAGGTAAGTAATACAGGTACCTGGGCCGACCTCCCGGGAGGCACTGTTACACTTGCCAACAACTGGACCACAGGTGTGGTTGCTAATCTGGATCTTCCTGCTTCATGCCAGGATCAGCCGAATATGGTATACATACGCTGGATCATGACATCGAATACCGATGTAAACGGAGGCAATGTTACTGCCACAGGTATTTCGAAGTTAGATGAGATATTTGTAACAGGGATGCTGTTAACAGGAGTAGCAGAAAATGAAACAAAGCCAAGCCTGAGCACCTACCCGAATCCCTCAGGATCCGCATTTACGGTAACACTTCCGAATGAAACCTCGGAAGTAGTAATATACAATAACAGCGGCCAAAGTGTATATACAACCATTCCGCTTCATGACAGGATACAAGTTGAAAAAACATTTCCTTCGGGATTATACATTGTGAAAGCAACTTCAAATGGCCACGTGAGTTATGTGAAACATATTGTCCGATAGTTTTCGGCTGAGGACTTTCGAAACCGGCGGAAAATATTTTTCCGCCGGTTTTCTTTTTTTTCGCCACGACAGAGCGGCACACAAAGTCGCGAATAAACAGCAGGCTATGGCGGTAGTAAAACCTTTTGTACTTTTACCGCCCGAACAGAACGTATAAAATTAAAATCTGCTATACCATGAAACTTCTTGGCCTTTCGCCCATGCTTTGGACAAAACATCTTAACCTTACGGTTATGTTTTATACCAATATCCTGAAATTCAGCTGCGATGAATTAAACGAAAAGATAGGATGGGCATCGCTCAGCCGCGATAATGTGCAGGTTATGCTGGTGGAGCCCCGTCAGCATCCTGAATTTACAGAAACGCAGTTTACCGGTTCCATTTATATTCATACCGATGATATCGAAAAAGTATGGAAAGAGCTGAAAGATAAAGTAGAAGTGGTATACCCTATCGATAATTTCGAACACGGAATGCGCGAATTTGCCATTTACGACAATAATAAATATATGATTCAGTTCGGACAGGAAATTGATCCGGACAAGCTGAAGTAAGGGTTTGGCGACAATTAACTAGGGTTTATAGTGATTGGATGGAGTTTGGCCATAGCAGGCTGGCTCTGCAAACCCGTAAACACAAAGAAACCAGGTTGAGTTTCCTTAACCTGGTTTCAGCAACAAATGAATTCAGTAATTTACGAGCAGGAACATCCGCACCCGCAACCTTCGGCTTTTTTACCTGTAACAGTAATGCTGAAAATACCGGTGTCACCGTTTTTAAACAGTTCAAGTTCTTCGGCCGACATATACAACAACAGAAGTTCGTCAGGCAATTCAATTTTCTTTTCCTTTTTCACTTCCACATTCAAAAACCCGGCATCTTCGATAATACGGATATATTCGTCGCGTGGCAATGCTCCCGAAACACAACCGGCATACATAGCAGCATCTTCCTTAACGCCCACAGGAAGTTCACCCTGCAGTACTACATCCGAAATACAGAAATGGCCTCCCTGTTTCAGTACCCTGTACATTTCGCTGAAAGCCTTCTCTTTATCAGGAACCAGATTTAGAACGCAATTGCTGATAACCACGTCGACCACTCCATACCTGACAGGAATATCCTCAATATCGCCCTGAATGAAGTCAACATTTCCATAGCCGAGTTTCCTGGCATTTTCGCGTGCTTTTTCGACCATTGCCTCTGTAAAATCAATTCCGGCAACATAACCCGATTCGCCCACCAGAGCGCGGGCTACAAAACAATCGTTCCCTGCACCTGAGCCCAGGTCAAGCACACTGTTGCCCGGCATAATTCCGGCATATTCGGTGGGTAGGCCACAGCCCAGGCCCAGATCGGCATCAGGATGGTAACCCTGCAAGGTATCATAGTTTTCGCTGAAAATAGAGTAATCAACCACCGAACAAGCGGATGTTGCCCCACAGCAGGAAGGTGCATTCTGCTCCTTGGTTTGCCTGGCAATTTCAGCGTATTTCTCTTTTACAATCTGTTTTATATTATCCATAGTTCTTTTATTTAGATGGTATTATCAATTAATTTACCAGTAATTTTAACAGCATCGGCTATATATTTCCTGCAATGGGTATGAAACAGGTTCTGTTCAACAATGGCATCATGTTCAGTATTCAAATCAAGGCCGTTAAGCAGTTCACGGCAATTTGCGGTTCCATTTTTTTGAATAAATTCGTCGAACAGTTCGACAGTTTTTTCATAGGTGAGCTTTTTCTTATCTTCATGATCCTCTTTCCCTTTACCGAACCTGAGTCCAAGCGCCATGGCAGCTCCTGTTACAGCACCACAAGTGAACTGCTGCCTGCCGATCCCACCTCCAAAGGCAGTAGCAATACGCAATGCCTCATCTTCTGAAAAGCCTGCTTCCTCAGCAAATACGACCAAAACAGACTGTGCGCAGTTAAAATGATTATCGAAATAAAACAATGCTTTTTCTGAACGATCCATCCTTAACTATTTTTCAGGTTATCATTATAAAAGTTACGGAATGAAGTTTCTATTTCGTCGCGAACCCTGTAAAATTCACTGTCAATAAATTCGGGCGTACCCTGGGCATGTGAAGGGTCATCGAAACCTATGTGCAAACGGTGCCGCACTTTACCAAAAAATGCAGGACAGGCTTCGTTAGCACCGCCACAAACCGTTATTACGTAGTCCCACTCGTCGTTTAGATATTTATCAATAGAATCGGAAGTATGATGGCTGATATCAACTCCTGCTTCTTTCATAACCTGAACAGCTTTGGTATTTAAACTGCCTGAGGCCTGCGTTCCGGCTGAACAAACAAGCAGATTCTTGTCGAACGATTGGAGAAACCCATGAGCCATCTGGCTGCGGCAAGAATTCCCTGTACATAAAATAAGTATTTTCATAAAATCAGCATTTACAAGATTTTGATTTTTCGAGATTTGTAACAAGTCCGTGTAGTGTTGAAACAATATCCTCCAATCCTTCGGCATTGATACAATAATTGACCCGGGTGCCTTCAACTGTACCTTGTATAAGGTTGCAATCTTTCAACTCCTTCAGATGCTGGCTAACTGTGGTGCGGCTAAGAGGCAACTCCTCCGATATATCGCCGGTAATACAGCTTCCGGTTTCGATAAGATAGTTGATAATAGCAAGTCTTGCCGGGTGGGCCAATGCTTTAAAGTACACGGCCGCTTTCTGAAGAGATGCATCGAAAAGTTCCTTTTTTGCCATTACTTCAACAGGATTTATGAAGCAAATTTATA
Source organism: uncultured Bacteroidales bacterium (assembly GCA_903822525.1). Taxonomy (GTDB): domain Bacteria; phylum Bacteroidota; class Bacteroidia; order Bacteroidales; family UBA4417; genus UBA4417. Next base: position 13,292 of record CAIJPI010000343.1, read on the forward strand.
CTAAATTTTTATATGACGTATAAATACGACATTAAATAATTATTAACAGACTGTGCATTATACCATACCCTGTTAATTATCCCTTTATCACAGAAACGCAAAACTACAGAACACTTATTATCAGAGCATTAATTCGTACATAAATTAATTTTTTACAAAATAAAACGACTGGAAACAGAATCATTTTTATATTCTTCCAGTTTCGCATAGATGGAATTAAAATAACGGTTGCATTCCAGAGCTGAAGTCCCGCTGATATGAGTTCCCGTTTTCATTATAATCCGGAGGGCATGTTCAACCTGGCTACAGAATAAAGGATTGGAGGTGAGGAGAACATCCAGAGAATTATGAGTCATAAAAAGGATTTTTTTTCCGTCGCGATGCACTAAGGCTGTATTATCGATAAGCAATATTTCATTTACAAAAATTTTAAAGCTTTCCTCTTCGTTATCAGTAACAGCAGCACCGTAATGAAATTTGCAACCCTGCTCCGTTTGATATTGCAAATGCCTGATTAATATTTCTAGTTTTTCGTAGAGTATAACAGCATCGTTTTTATGCATAAACAGGCCTGAAATGCAGCAAAAATCAATTTGCTGCATAATACGGGTAAACGTTTCCTGACACCATATTTCAATCGAAGGAATCCTGTTATACATCGAAAGCAGTTTGCTTCCTACTTCAAGTATATCGAAAGGCCGTTCACTGATATTAAACTTTCTGTCATGGTATTCCGGATGATGAAGAAGTAGCTTTTTCCAAAAATAGATTTTAAAAGCCGCCAGTTCAGGGAAATCAAAATAGTAGTATATCGGCAGATCTCTTGCCACCATAATCAATTCTTTTGTTCCGGAATCATAAATTTTCTGTACTTCAAGCAACCTCAGTTTCAACCATGCTACGAAACCATCCTGCTGAGTATCCATTACAAAAGGATGAAAATGAATATCAATATTATCGTAGCCGAAAACTGAATCAACTGATATCTTGTATTTGTTACTCAGTTTCTGCAATTCATCAATAGTCAGGTCCTTATCGCCTCTGAGACGCCTGTATGCACTATCGTAACTTATTTCCAGCAGTTCGGCTATTTCGTGTACCACCGAGATATGCTTCGGCAACCGCTGCTTTATCGTATCAAAAAAGACCTTTTGAAAATCTTCTCGCTTAACCATAATTCGGGATACTACATTTGATATAAATCAGAATTGGCAAAAGCAGAACTATTTTAAGTAAATGAACATCTCAAACGCAAAGACGCACTTTTTTTTCTTCCCGTTTTCATTTCATAACGGCACTTAGAAGATAGAGAAAACTGAAACTGAGGTTAGCAAGCAAAAAAAGATGAAACCGATTTGAATAATCATGACTTAAAGTAAGATGTAAGCGAGTCGACTAATAAACCTTGTTGTCGTTAAAATCTGCAAATTGGGATGCGGATAATCAGAATATAATTTTTGCAGATCCAATTTTTACCCAACTTATTAAAAGATAAAAACCGTGCGAAACAAGAACAGAAAGGCCGGAAAATAAAAAAATCATCTTATACAAGGGCTGAGAGCCTGGGAGATAAACAGAAGTCAATAAAGATACAAAAATAATCTTAAAATCTTATCAGTAAAGAAGCGCGTTTCCAGCAAAAAGAATTACAAATCCTCTGCTATCCTACATATCTGTATGCTATCTATATTATTACATATCAATAAAAAATCAACTTCCTTTCGTAAATAATTTGCAAAAATCAATTAACCTTTTTGCGAATTAATGATTAAAGCGAAAAATAATGATTTAGTCGAATTTACCCAATTAGTTTTTGCGAATATCAATAATACAGTTTTTTACTTGTCATATATTCATTTTACTCGGGAAGGTGCAGGAGCTAACTTTGCACAATTAATCTATTCCCATTCAATAATCCGTTTTGCTGTGACTACTTGTAAAACATTAACAGCAGCAATACTATGTATTTTTTAGCAAAACAAGTTGGTGCCGCAAAACACAAAATTTCAGGTTATGAAAACAATCAGACTTTTGTTATTGATTTTGGCAACAGTTTGCGTTGCCTGTATCGGATGTTCGAAGTTTGAGGACGAAACTGCAGGACTTAGTCAGCAAAAGTCCTCTCCTGCAGCAACCGTTCAAGATTATGACAGTCCTCTTATCAGAAACTGGGATGAAAATTTTACAACACCATTCGCCCTTACAAACAACTGGACCCTTTATGGGAATCCACAGCCCACATGGGTACAGGCGGCCTATGGGAAACAAGGGCTTTTTGACAACAACGGACCAGCTCCTGTCTTGAATTATGCCGTTTCGAACATGCCAATAGGTGCAGGAGGCGGTTATAGTGTTGAGTCGGAGGTTATGGTACAAATCCTGAATACGAAAGGATCATTTGCATGCCCCGGTATTGCTGTGTCAAAGGTAGCGAACCCTCTACTATATAATGGTGAGATTGCTACGGGCATTTCCATGCGCATCCTTTATCTGGGTGAAAATGCTATATGGTTCCCCGCCAAATCGAGGGGACATACCTGGTTTTTTATGGACTATCTGAATGAGGATGGGCTAACAACTTCATCCAGTTACCTCCTTGCTGACACCTATTCGAACAAATGGATCAGGCTTAAAATTGCAATAAGTCCGTTGAGAAATGTTAAATTTTATTGCAACGACAACCTGATCTGGGCACCATTTCCCCGTTTAAATCAAAGTATGCTAAGCAGTAAAAATATAGTATTAGGATACTCATCAGCCGGAGATCCATCAACACGCGCAGGAGTTGCTTACCATAACTGGGTTAAAGCGACCTATTTTATGGTTCCCGTACATGAATAGACTGAATTTTTAAGTACAATGCCATTAAGCTGTGGCATGTATTAAGTTAAAGAAATCAATTTTCATACAATTCGCTTCCCATTAACCGGGAAGTGAATTGTATTTAGCTTTATCCAATAAAGTTTCCGGATCAGTTTAACTCTTTTCGCACAGATAGGCGGCTACATAAAAGAGTATGTTGCCGCAAAAAGCTATTTTGTAATGTGTAGGCTGTATCTTTTTTTACCGTTACTTTTACAGTCTGTTTTAAAAAGCCGGATAATCAAGATCATTATGGGAAACTTCTTCAAGGACAAAGCAATATTCTCCAACGGCATATATAATCTTTCGCCTCTGCAGGCTATCAAACTTTGTGAGGAGGGAGCCCTAATTGTGGATGTCAGGGAAGAATACCTGAACCGTTTTAAAATATTTGATGTGCCCGGACTGATTTTCTGCCCGAAAAAGAAACTTATGGAATTCATTCATGAGTTACCTGCCGACAAACCCCTTATCATTGCTGATGCAAGTGGCATACATAGCCCTGAGGCAGTGAAAATAATTATGGAAGCGGGTTTTAAAGGAGAGTGTGCGAATCTCTCAGGCGGGCTGGTCGATTGGGAGCATTCGGGCTTACCGGTAGTAATTAATTACAACGAAAGGCTTTCGGGAGCTTGTGTGTGCCAGTTGAAACCCAGGGAGAAAAAATAAAACTTGCCAGTCATTCAAAAGCAAAAAAAAATCCTGCCTTTTTACATTATTGGTTCTACCACGAATTGAATGGAATTTCTACCGGAAGGCAAGAAGACCGAAGTCGGAAGACGGAAGAACATGATGATTTGAGATGTGATCCTACTAATGAGAAGCGATTTGAAGAAAAGTAATTGACCAGAAAAGCTCCACTTTCATAGGATAAAAGAAGTTGTCAGGAGAACTTTTTGACTTCCGTCTTCGGACTTCCGACATTTTTAATTTACCCACTAAACTGGCAGTAGAACCACATTATTCAAGTCAAGAATTTAGTCGAGCAGCTTCGGCTGTTTAAAACTATTTATTCCAGTCCTGGTCAGCCTCTTCAATAATTATCTCCGACGATTCTTTTCCCAGGTATTTATCAATTAAAGAATGTGCCAGATAAATAAGAGGTGTCAGAGCTATTGCTAATAGAACCTTATACGAATACTGCACCAGGCCCACCCTGAGTACCTGACCGATACTCCAGTTTCCAAGGAAATAAAAAGCAATAAAAAGGATAACAAAACTGTCGATAACCTGCGATACAACGGTTGACCCTGTTGAACGCAGCCAGAGGTATTTATGTCCTGTAAGTTTCCTGAAATAATGAAAAACATAGGCATCCACCAGCTGGCTTACCAGGAATGCGGTGAGCGAACCTACAACAATCCCCAATCCCATCCTGAAAATAGAAGAATAAGCGAAATTGATATCGAATGGCCTGCCCTGCGAATCCAAACCATTCAGATTAAGCCAGAAATCAGCCGGAGGCATATCAGTCCACATTAAAATGATCAGAAACGAATACCCTATCATTCCTGCAGTTATAAAGCTAATGCGGCGAACCCCTCTTTTGCCGAAATATTCATTAATAATATCCGAAAAGATAAAAACAACGGGCCATATCAGCACACCTACACTCAGGTTAAGATCGGTTATCATCCCGAAAATATTGAAATGAACCGGAGCTATGCCGAGCATTTTCTCGACCGAAAACATCTTGACACCTCCGAATTCAGCTATGAGGGCATTGGTTATGAAAAAACTTGCCAGCAGCAGGTACAGGAATGTTTTCTTATTCAGGGGTTTTGTTTCAGCCATTATTTTTTAAAAAGGGGTTGGGGGTTAGGGATTGGGGGTTAGGGGTTGGGGAGCAGACTTCCGGATTATTGACGACTATTTTTCATTATCCAAATTTCAGCTTCCCTTTTCATGCTTCACTCCCATGTCACCACGGCAATGCGTTTGCGCCCATCCATCCGAATATTCAATGCCTTATCAAACCGGACATGGCGGAAAAAGTTCGTTTTATTGATAAGTTTCTGTTTTTTCAACAGTTCGTAATCGATAAAGCTACGACCCATTTCGGGTTGTACAGAGAAATATCCCACATTCATGGAAGTGACATTGTGGAAGAAATGAGAACCTGATGAAGCATCGAGGGGATAGCCTTCGAGGCTGGTTTCAACAATGGTTTTTGCATTGCTGATCTGTGGCCAGTTGACAGGTATGCCTATCCAGCGGTCGCGGGTTCCCCAGCGCCCCGGACCTATAAGAATATATTTTCGGTTTTCTTTTCGCATCATGTGGTTGAGTTTCTCAATCTCAATCACCATTTCCTGGGTTTTGCTTTTATCAAATTCGTCTTTGTCGATATAGATGACATCGGTAATATCTCCAACCAGGCCGTTCCCCATGCCTTTATCCGAAAAAATAACAATCTCATCGCGCCTGATCTCATCCATATTAACCTGGTAATCAAGCTCAGCTCCTATCAGGGGTTTAATCTGTAAAAGATAAAAAGTTGTTTTATAGTCCTTATCACGCGTCAGGTCGATGGCAAACTCAATCTCAACAGGAGTTCCCATAGCTTCTTTTACTATATCGAGAACCGTTTCTATAGTTTTTGCCATGGGGCAGTAATCGTATTTCAACACATTGCTGAAATTGATTACCCGCGGGCCGGCAGAAGTAATTCCGGGCACCAGCCGCTGGTTATCGCTGTCGTACACCGAGGCCAGGTGACGCA
>CAIJPI010000344.1 GCA_903822525.1 uncultured Bacteroidales bacterium
ACTATCTTAAAAAGAAAGGAATTGCTCAGGACAGGCTCGTTAAGAAATTCTTTGGCGAAGCTAATCCTGTCGGTAACAATAAAACTGCTGTTGGTAGGGCTCAGAACCGAAGGGTAGAGATAAAAACGGTAATGTAAACTCTGAAGAAAATCAATTTGATGAGGCGGATCCTGGGGTCCGCCTCTTTTGCTTAATAGGTTTTGGTTATATTTCATGATTCAATATACCACATTGTGAAAAAAATGAAAAAAAAGAGATCACTACCATCGTTTTTTAGTTATTTTTGTAAGTAATAGCAATTTAAATCTATTCCTAATTTTCCTGATTATGAGAAAAAAAGCCACCCGTTTGTCAGTAATTGTTTTCACAATTATTGTTTTCCAGTTTGTATCATACAGCGTTTTTTCACAGACTGAAAATAGCAGTCTGCCCTTTAAAGGCTATCTATATCTTCAACCTAATGTTGGAGTAAGCCAGTATTTTGGAGATATCAATAAACCGGATCTTTCAAATAAGAACTTAAAACTTGCCTTCGGTGCTGCTCTGGGTTACCAGCTAAGTCCTGTTTTCGGCATGCGCGGACAGTTTGTGAAAACAAATCTTTACGGGGAAAGAACAGATGAGAACCTTCAGTTTAGCTCCAACTTATGGGATGCTGCATTGAATCTGACTGTAAACGTGAACGAACTTTTCACTCAGTACAATGAGAAAAGGGTTTTGAATTTCTATCTTTTTGGTGGAGCAGGACTTGCATCCTATAAATCAACCCTCGAAACCATTACACCCAGCGTGGTTGTTAATTCGCATGCCGATGCGCAAAAGGAGGTTTTTATTCCTGTTGGAGCAGGGGCCTCACTGCGTTTGACTAAAAGCATGGCTTTGAACCTGGAATATGGCGATCATATTACGTTCAAAAGCAATGGCCTCGATTTTACCGATGGAGTTAAAAAGAATGATCATTACAGTTATACTTCACTTGGGCTTCAGATTAAATTAGGGGGTAAAGATACCGATGACGACGGAGTAAAAGACAAAGATGATATCTGCCCAGAGATTTTTGGCAAAATTACCCTTGCCGGATGTCCTGATAAGGATGATGACGGTATTGCTGATAAGGATGATGCCTGTGTAGATAAAACCGGTAAAGCTGAATTTAAAGGCTGCCCTGATACTGATGGCGATGGTATTCCTGATAAGGATGATGCATGCCCGGCAACTCCTGGCAAAAAAGATCTGAACGGTTGCCCCGACAAGGATATTGATGGTATTGCTGATAAAGATGACCTATGCCCTGACCAGGCTGGAAAAAAAGAATTTAACGGTTGCCCCGATCGCGACGGTGACGGTATTCCTGATAAAGATGACACTTGTCCTGAAGTAAAAGGATTGGTTGCCTTCTCCGGCTGTCCTGATACCGATAGTGACGGAATCCCTGATAATAAAGATAATTGCCCTGAAGTGGCTGGTATTGCTGAAAACAAGGGTTGCCCAGCTGTTCTGAAAGGCGCCGTTGTTGAGAAAACTCTTTATTTCGATACCGATGAAGCCATTGTGCTTGCAAGGAATATTATCGATCTGAATGAAATTGCAGCCTATATGAACGAAAATCCTACCGCTGTTCTTTCTGTAGCAGGACATGCCGACTCCCGCGAATCAGCTGAATATAATCTGCGCCTTTCCGAAAAGAGGGCTGATTATGTAATCACTTACTTAAAGAAAAAGGGTATGACTTCGCTGAAAGTAGAAAAAACTTTCTTTGGTAAAGATAAACCTATAGCTGATAACAATACTGCAGAAGGACGTGCGCTTAACCGCAGGGTAGAGGTGAAAATTACTAAATAAATACGACGATTTTAAGATTCTAAAAAAGGCTGACAATACTGTCAGCCTTTTTTTTGTGGTTCGCTCAGTGAAATCTCAATGTCATACATTTGGATATAATGGCAAAAAATAGTTGGTAAAAACCTTATCAAACTATACAATATAACGGTTACAATGATTGAATTGAAAACGCTTTTATAATACAGGAAACAGTTTCAATGGGCCGAATAAAGAAGAGATGGGGAAATTAGTCAGGGGTTTTCTACCTGAATGCCATTTTACTGATATAGAATACGTTGCGTTTGTTGCTTTCGAGGTAATTGTTGCGGATTGTTTGATACCCGGTCGAAATAAAATAGTCATCGTACCAGTGCTCAATTGTACCTAAGTATTCATCAATAGGTTGGTCTGTTCCTCGTATTGGAGCCAAGGGCGTATATGCCGTATTCTCGACTATGGTATTTCCATTTATCGACTTAAATGCAATCTTGTTGTTGGCATTATAATACAATACCATCTCTTCGCCTTCGAAAAGGGTGTTAAGCTTCCTGTTTAGATATTTAGTGAGGATATCGCGCATTTCCATGCCATTGTTCCATGTCATCATGCCAGTGCTGTCGAACCCTGCCACAAATGCATGCGAATAGCGGAACCCGTCAAAAACCTGGTAAGAAGTTGGAAACGCCCTTCCATAATAGTCATACGACATCTGGGTATTAGTATGGTATTCAGGTGAGTATGCTTCCGATGTAATTATAAATTTCCCGTTATTCTTTTGAATATCGTGAGTTATAAGCCTGAGGTTTAGTGTTTTATCGTTAACTTCGGTTGCCTCTGAGAGATCTGTGTCTGAAGTTTTTTCAGCCTTTTTTACTGGTTTTATTTTTATACGAAGAGCACCAGGGTTGGTTATATACTTGAAAGCATTGTTAAATCCACTGAAGTTGAAGTATTTTATCTTATCAGCAACCCCATCGTTAACCATTGCTGTATAGTAGCCATCCGATACAGGGGTCTTGTCCTCCGTGGCATCGTAGTTCGACTGCCTCGAAAGGTAAGGTGAATAATAATTGTAGTAGTAGTTGTTATAGTAGTAATCATAATAGTCATATTGGCGGCGGGTATTGGCTACATTATACCCATAAGTTCCGGCAACCATTCCCCTGCCTTCGCCCATCGGCAAATATTGTGCAGAGTTAAAATTCCTGCGTTCAACCTGTTCGGTAAAATCATAGGTTTTTTCGAGAGCCCCAGGCGAATTATACTGGTTTACAAATAAATGATTTTTCGACGACGAAAACTGAATCTTATAGGTGGCAAAGATCTCTGATAAGGTGGTATCAATTGAAATATCAAGGAGCAAGGCGTCTTTTTCAGCAGTAATAACGTAGCTCCGTTTTTCGCCGGTGATTAGCGAAAATCCTGTAATCCCGGGTTGCCCTTTCCGGCTGTTAAAGCCAATGAAAGCATAACTATTTGCAATTTCAAAATCAACAACCTCGGCTTTATCTGGAATCATTGCAATATGTTCGCTTATTACACGTAGGTGCGGAATAATCATAAATACAATAATATTGCCTTCTTTATTTCGCTTTGTATCATGAAAAAGTAAATAAATGGCATCTTTTGTCGACATACTCTTTAAATAGGTCACATCTTTATGCAGCGGAACCTGTTGATGCCATATTTCCTTTAATTGATTATCCACCATCCTGAATGACCAGCTTACACTGTCTCTGCCAGTGTCATTTATTGTAGGATAGAAAATGCACACTCCGTTCTCGCCTGCAGTTACATAATTAAAAGGATCGCTTCCTGCGGGAGCAGCTATTTCCAGCCGCACCGGGTCACTGCTCTGAGCCTGAATGGTTAGAGCAACTGATACAAGTAAAGCAATAGCAAGTAATTTTTTCATTTGTCAGGTATATATTAAAGAGTCAAGTGTTACCATGCACAATGACTGATTATTAATGCTTTCGTAAACTGAAATTTTACTATGGTTAAATATACTGTTAATCAGAATATTTTCCTTTGCATAGATTTCCGACATCAAAAATAACACTTCTCAGTGCATTAATATTTTATTTGAGCAGAAAAAATAAAGGCTGCCTTTTTCAAGACAGCCTTTATCTGGAAAATGGTTTTGAATCGTGTTATCTTACCAGTAATTTGTGAACTTCATTTAGTCCGTTTAACGTATTGTGTATGGTAACTAAATATAGCCCCGAAGCGAAACCGGAAGTTTCAATTTTCATTGATTTTTCAGTTGCTTCAATATTTTTAACAAGTAATCCCTGCGCATTATGGATTGAGATATCAAAATTGCCTTTATCCGGCATTTCGGCATTGAACGATCCATAGCAAGGGTTTGGATATATATGGGTGCTGGGCTGTGCTGCTTCTTTTTCACCTATACCTACTGCATGAGTACCTGTTATTACTACTTCATCAATTTCCCATGTACGGGCTGCAGTAGCATCACTGGTATATTTAAATGCAACATGTACATTGGCTTTATTGGTAACGCCAAGGTTAATATATCCCGATGGAGTCCAGGCCCAGTTGCCTGCCGAAAATACTGCAGCTGACGATAAATCGGTCCATGTTCCGGAGGTTGAAGGATCTCCGCCCGAATAATCACTCGATATGAGCACGCTCAAAGGGTTTCCGGTGAAATTAAATGCTGAATAGAACTGCATTTTAGTATTCGAAGTATTTGTGAAATCAAGCGCAGGTGAAATGAACCAGTCCTCATTTACAAAGTTAGTAACCAGAAATCCACTCATTTTTGCACATCCCGATGAATTTACGCCATGAGTAAGATCTGAGGTCCAAAACTGGTCGCCCGTTACACTGAACTGAGTCCATGGTAACAGATCCGAATTGAAATTACTTGAGCTTACAATGTTTTGTGTTGTTGCTGTAGCTGATGGAATAGTTCCATTCGTTTTGTAGTCAACCAGAGTTCCTCCGTTTGTATAAGGGAATATTTTCAGGTTGTATACAGTTCCTTCTGCCAATCCGCTGAAAGTATAATTCTGCTGGCCGAAAGCAACATTTTTAGCACCGCTGCCATCTGAAAAATCCAGGTCATCTGGAGCAAATGTTCCGTCAGCAGGGGAAGTAATATTTGCTGAAGTCGAAATCTTAACAAGGTATCCTGCAGGTAATTGTGCTCCTGTGGCATCGGTCCAGCTGGTATTAATATTTATTCCGGCTGAAGTTGCTGTAAAAGAGGTTGGGTAGTTAGTAGGTTCGGGAAGTGTGGTTACGCTGCCTGTTGTTACTGTCATACTCAGATTATCAATGGCACAGATGCCATCACTGCCACCGTCGTTTACATCCGACCAGCGAATCCAAAGAGTTGAGTTTGGAGTCCAGTTAATTCCGGAAATTGAAGCAGTAAGCGCTGTCTGATTTTCGGGAAGATTGCCGTCTAATGCTGCGGCTGCTGCTGATGTAATAATTTTTTCAACCAGGTCGAAGCTGCTTGCGGCAACCCAAGTACCCGATGAAAGATCAGTTGCGTCAAGACTATATTCAAATGCATCAACTTCATTGGCAGTTGCACTCGAACCTGAACGCCATTGTTCCATCATGCCTGTAAGAGCAATCTGTGTAATGCTCGATCCGGTGCTGTTAAGGAACGAAGCCCCAAAACGGGGAACGGTTGTTCCTGATCCCAGCGAACCGAATGCACGGTCAGCATCACTTGCTGCACCCACATTATAAATAGCACCTGAATTGGCGCTTCCATCTGTTACCACCATAACCAATACATCACCGATGGTTCCGGTTCCGGCATACCGTATTGCAGTCCAGCCATTAAGGTAGGCTATACCTGTTGGGCCCATTCCATCAAAGCTTTCAGCGTAGTTCGATGACCCGGCGGCAAATGTAAATGCCTGAGCGTTAACATTAGTATTCCAGCCAAGTAGAAAAATAATCGTAAGTAGTGTAAAGAGTTTTTTCATCTGTAATTTATTAGGGTTGTTTTAAAAAAGAAGAACCGGCATTGCGGGTTTTTAAACCGTCTCAGTTAAGAGCTAATGCCAGTTCTTCCGAATTGATTATTTCAAATTTAGTTCAATATTACCTTTATTGTTTTTATGGTCTGATTAGCTTTATCTGATATTCTTACCAGGTATAATCCTTTGGTCTGTCCGGTGATATCAAGCGAAATGCTATTCTCAGCAGAGAGTATCGTATTTACCATTTTCCCAACTGCTGAGTAAATAGTTATTTCCTGTAAAGTCTCAGCAGGGTTTGTAATGAATAGTTTTCCATTAGTCGGATTTGGATATACCGAAACCATGGATGACAAGGTAGTAATACCAACATTTCCAACATGAATATAGTCTGCTTTGGTAATAGTACTGTTCCCGTATGCATTTGTTGCTTTAAGTGTTACTGAATAAACACCCATCGTACTGTATAAAACAAGAGGATTCTGTTGAGTTGACACAGCAGGTGTTCCACCAGGGAAAGTCCATTCCCATGCAGTAGGATTATTAGTCGACAGATCATGGAACTGAGCACTGTACCCTGCATTCAAAGTAGTAGGGTCAGCTTGAAAATCGGCAACCGTTGGAGGATTGATACAGCCACCGAGTGGAGTAGCGAAAATACTGTCACCTGCAGCATTTTTTGCAGCAAATTCTGAAGATGCTTTCCAGAATTCACCCATAGTGTTGTTGCTGCTTACATCACAAAGTGTGAGTGAGGGGCCTTGTCCGTTTGCGGTGGTTGGCCATGGCGCAGCAGTGCTGTATGCAACCTGATCAACTGTCGTGTTATAAATATCACGAAGAGTAATGGTTTCACCTGAATTGCTTAAAGCTCCTGAAGTCCATTGCAACGACTCTTTCCCGAAAGTATTCATGATTGCATTCGAATTCAGTGATACCAGCACATATTGGCCTGCAAGCAGGTTATAGGATGGGAAGATCAGATTAAATGCATCCGAAACTGAAAAACCCTGAAGGTTAATGTCGGCTCCATTATTAAATATTTCAATGAACTCAAGGCTATCGGTACCCGTTTCAGGTGGGTTATACATAATTTCACTAATTACCAGATTTGCACCTGTACTGCATCCGCTTGCCGGAGAAGCATAAATAGGTTGTCCGATTCCGTTTACAGCAACCTGATTTGTTGATGCTGACCAGCTCGAAGGAAGTGTGTTGTCAAGTGATACATCACAGAGTGTAAGCGAAGGCCCACCATTATTAGGCGCTGTTGGCCACGGGGCTGTGGCAAGATAGTAAACACTGTCCTTTACCTGTCCCAGAGCATCTTTAAGTACAATAGGTTCACCGGCATCATCAAGGAAACCATCAATCCACTGCGAACATGTGATGCCAAAAGTATGCTGCATGGATACTACATCACGGGCAACAACATAATAGGAGTTTGCAGGTATATTAATATCAGGGAAAACATAATTTACGCCTCTTGAGAAGTACCAGTCTTTCATGTTTACAGATACGGCTCCCTTATTGTAGAGTTCTACAAATTCGATAGTGTCATTTCCTCCATCAGGTGGATTGTACATAATCTCAGAAACTACAATATTGTCGCTGGTGTTGTATATGAAATCAGCAAGATTCCTGCTGGTAATATGGTCGCCGTCAACCCGGGAGTTTGGAATAACAACTATGTCTTCCCTAACTATAGGAATAGGGGTATTAATATAATCTACATCATAAAAAGTAGTGCGGAAATTAGCTCCGGCACCTGTAATATCTGTTAGCGGATATATTATACCATTCGCAAAATTACCTGCAGGACTTGTAAAGTTGATATTGGGTATCCTGATTACTTCGGCTTCATAGTTTTCCCAATTAGCGTTTAACTGTGTTAACGTTACAACTTCAGGCGTAATAATGTTTCCTGTTGAAGTGGCGGCTCCCGGATCCGATTCCGGTGTAAATTGCAACATACCGTTAAATACGGCTAACGAACCGGTAATATTGGAAATAGCATCACCAACGTTATAGGTTGTAGTAATTTTGCCATTATTATCGTCAATCAGAATAGCCGCTGTGGCATCCTGAATAAATTTCTGTTTGCGGAAGGTTTGCTTAAATGTAAGAACACCTTGCCCAGTATAAGTATAAATAGTACCTGGTGTTCCAGCTCTTAAAGCTGCCAGAGTTGATAATTGTGCTGGTGGAAGTATAATGCTGAATGTTCCACTGATACCTGTTACAGTATTTGGAGTAATATCCGATATGCGGATCTTACTATCAGTGCTTAATGCCTGGTTAGCAGGTATGCTCCATGCCCATGTGCCGGCTGTTGCAGCTATACTTGGATTTAAGGTAATCCACGTTGGAGTAGCAGAGGATGCATCAGCTGAGTATTCAATTTTAACATTTGTGCTGGTTCCGCTGGCTGACCAGAGGATATTGTGAGTTGTTCCCTGACGCCATTGATCTCCTGCTGTAGGAGAGTTAACGGATATAGAGGTTGTAACTCCTCCTGTTGGAGTTACTTCTGCCCAAGTTGAGCCTACTCTTATTTCATCAATAAGTGCTTTTGGTGTGGTTGCATTGTTTCTCAGGCAAATGGATCCAAAAGTGCCAATTGTATTTGTTCCACTATTGTTTACAACTGCCCCAGATGGTTCTGTGCCCCCTAATGAAGCAGGATTAACCCACATGCTGGCCACAGTCAGGGGCGCGCTTATGTCATATTTAACAACTACAAGATAGGTAGTTCCAAAATTCAGGTCTGCACCATTATCAGAGTATACAGGTGTTCCCCCTGAAGTGTTTAAGATCATGAATCTGAAATTTAATCCAGTGTTTGCTGATTTTGCACCAAGGCGGGCTCCGAAAATAGTAACTGCTGTTCCTGATGTTGCTCCAAAATGCAAAAAATAGTCACCTGTTATAGTAATCTGACTGTTATCAACAATGGTTACTAAAGCAGAAAAATAAAGCGAGGTAGCTGATGAAGTTATAGCTCTGTTCACATCTCTGCTGGTTGCATTAGCATTACCAAAAAGAAGAACCTTATTCCCAACTGAGCTCGCTAATCCGGAATAAGTCAGGCTTACATCCTGGATATCAATTGTTGTTGTTTGACCAGATGTAACATTGTGAGTTGTCCAGTTATTTGACGTTGACCCTGCATTGCCATTTCCTCCTATAAACGCAGGAGTAGCATAATCAAATGCTTCATATAGAAGCTGTGCATTGCCATTCAAAGTTAATCCAATAAGGAAAACTAAGGGCAAAATGCCATTAAGAAGTAATTGTTTTTTCATAGAAAATTATTTTGGTGTCAATGGATTATTTACTTTCAAATAAAAGCGCAAATATTGCAATTTTTTTGCTTGAAATTCAAATTGTTAATTAATAAATCCTGTTCTCTCGCTCAATTAATTATTAAAGTAAAAAGGCTGTATCACAAAATGATACAGCCCTTTCTTAAGTAAACAAAGCACTTATTTTACTTCTTCAAAATCAACATCAGTAACTTCCTGGTCTGGTGACTTTCCCTGTTCGGAGCCAGCCTGACTTTGATGCGGTTCGCCGGGTTCGCCTGCTTGTTGAGTGTTCTTATACATCTCTTCGCTGGCGGCCTGCCATACACTGTTAAGTTCAGCCATTGAGCTGTCAATTCCAGCTATATCATGGTTCTTGTGAGCCTCGCGGAGTTTGTTTAACGCCTGTTCGATAGGCTCTTTTTTATCGGCCGGAAGTTTGTCGCCAAATTCTTTCAACTGACGTTCTGTCTGAAAAATCAATGAATCTGCCTGGTTTATCTTTTCTACTTCCTCCTTCGCTTTACGATCGGATTCAGCGTTTAATTCGGCTTCTTCTTTCATCCGTTTAATATCAGCATCCGAAAGTCCCGAAGATGCTTCGATACGGATTTGCTGCATTTTGCCTGTTCCCTTATCCTTCGCTGAAACATGCAGAATTCCATTGGCATCGATATCAAATGTTACTTCAATCTGGGGAATACCGCGCATAGCTGGTGGAATACCATCGAGGTGGAACCTGCCAATACTCTTGTTTCCGGTTGCCATAGGGCGTTCACCTTGTAGGATATGTATCTCAACTGAAGGCTGATTATCGGATGCAGTACTGAAGGTTTCTGATTTGCGCGAAGGGATGGTAGTATTCGACTCGATAAGTTTTGTCATTACTCCTCCAAGAGTTTCAATACCTAATGAAAGTGGTGTAACATCCAGCAACAACACATCTTTAACTTCACCGGTCAATACACCGCCCTGAATGGCAGCTCCAATGGCTACTACTTCGTCAGGATTTACTCCTTTCGAAGGGGCTTTTCCAAAGAATTCTTCAACAGCTTTCTGAATCACTGGTACACGGGTTGATCCTCCAACAAGAATAACCTCATCAATGTCGGCATTGGTAATACCAGCGTCACGCATAGCATTCCGGCATGGCTCAATCGTAGCACGTACAAGATCATCAATCAGTTGTTCGAATTTTGCCCTGCTCAGTGTACGCACAAGGTGCTTTGGCATGCCATCAACGGGCATAATATAAGGAAGGTTTATCTCAGTCGAAGCAGAGCTTGAAAGCTCGATTTTTGCTTTCTCTGCAGCTTCTTTCAAACGTTGAAGTGCCATAGGATCCTTACGCAGATCAATACCTTCATCATTCTTGAATTCATCAGCTAACCAATCAATGATACGGTGGTCAAAATCATCACCACCCAGGTGAGTATTACCATTGGTCGATTTAACTTCAAACACGCCTTCTCCAAGTTCGAGAATTGAAATATCGAAAGTTCCGCCACCAAGATCGTAAACAGCTACCTTTATATCTTTGTGCTTTTTATCCAACCCATAGGCAAGAGCAGCTGCTGTAGGTTCGTTAATTATACGTTTAACAGTCAGACCGGCAATTTCGCCTGCTTCTTTTGTGGCCTGGCGTTGTGAATCATTAAAGTATGCCGGAACGGTGATAACAGCCTCGGTAACAGTATGTCCAAGATAATCTTCAGCTGTCTTTTTCATCTTTTGCAGAATGATAGCTGAAATTTCCTGAGGAGTGAAAGTGCGGTCATCAATTTTAACACGCGGAGTGTTGTTGTCGCCTTTAACCACTAGATAAGGCATACGCTGTATTTCCTTGGTTACCCTGTCGTAGGTTTCACCCATAAACCGTTTGATAGAATAAACAGTTTTGGTTGGATTGGTGATGGATTGCCTTTTGGCCGGATCACCAACTTTTCGTTCGCTGTTTTCGGTAAAAGCAACTATCGAAGGGGTAGTGCGTTTCCCTTCACTGTTAGGAATTACTACAGGCTCATTGCCTTCCATTACAGAAACACATGAGTTAGTAGTTCCAAGATCAATACCAATTATTTTTCCCATTAGATTATATTTTTTTCTGTTTTCATTTTTTTTTACTCGTGGGCTATTCCCAATCTTTATGCCATACACGTTTTGAGCCTGATTAATAATTATTCTGAGCAATGGAAGCTATTCGGTATAATTCAATAATTATTATTAAGATAATGAAAATCAGTGTAATGCGATATTTGTAATTTAATGATTTTAAACAGTTTCCTGCTATCTGCAATTTTATGCCAGTTAAATTATTTGCTGACAAAACGGCAGAAAACAGGTGTAAAACGACAGTAATAAGTAATGTGGAACAACTGGGATTCACTCACAGCCATATTTCGGATAAGCGAAACATGGCTGTTCTGCGAATTGACAAATAAAAGTCAGCTGTAAAAATCAGGAAGTGAACAACCTGAAATCCTTAATTTGGCTTTGCAAATTTCAGGGATGTGGTTGTGGAGAGATCAAGAATGGTCTCGGGACTCGTTGCGATTAGTCTGTGTATCTGGTAGCGGCATGATAGCAAGCCTAGTCCATTCAGGATGTTGCTGTAGTTTGGCTTTTCAATCAAAACTCCTGTTGAAGGTCCGTTTGCTTCAAGATAGGTATTGAATTCATCGCCAATCACTGTCACTTCCAGGTCACAGGTTGATGCAAAACGTTTAATCACGGCATCTTCTGTTGCCTGATCACTGTAAGGTAATTTGTTTTCACACAACTTAAAGAATTCCTCATTGGAATACGTAACGCCGCTTTCGCCGGTTCCATCCGTATTTTCGGTAGTTTCCTCAGGGAACAACCATTCAATCTTGCGGAATGTTGTATCACCTGAAGCGTTTAATTCCTTAACATTGAAATATAATTTGAATTGGTAGCTTTTGCCATTCACAGCATTTTGCCATGAAAATTTCATGGGTTGTGTTATCGACCTCTTAAAACTCAGAGTCTTGGCTCCCGAAGCAGGTTTGGAAAAGCTGAAGTTGTGAATCAGGTCGGTTTTCGAACTTACAACATTTGCTGTCTTTTTGTTGGTAATTTTCAGTTCATACGTATTGTTCTGATCAAGCGTAGCATTGGAAGCATAAAATAACTGTCCGGGTGAATAAAATTCACCGGCTTGCTTATTATATAAGGTCACTGTATCGAAAACAATGGTATCAAGAATGACCTTGTTGACATTGTATTCCACCAAAATAACGTTAATATCGGCGCCAAAGCTTGAAGAGTCAGCCTGCTGGGCATATAAGAGTGAATTCCCGTTTCCAAGGAATGCCTTGTTAATGCGAAGGTAATGAACCGGATCGTTTTGATTTAATAATCCATAAACTATGGCAATCTCCTTGTAATCTGCAATTACATTAAAATCCGTTTCACACGATACATAAAAAACAGGCAATATAAACAGAAGGAGGAAACGGAATGCTTTTTTCATTTGATACAGATGGCGAATATGAATTTTAGAATGGCAAAAGTAACTATTATTTGCATTTCTGAAAACAGGCCGGGTTTTTTCTTAGGGAGTTTGATGGTATTTCTTTGTAGTTTTGTATGCTTCTAATTTGGCCGTTGTTTTAAGTGGGGTAAAATTAGCAAAGCAGCCAATAAATCAATAATTAATATTGAATCCAATGATATCCAAAACAGGAGTTGTTTCGAAGATCACTACTCATGTTCTTCAGGAGATGAAACTCAAAGGAGAGAAAATTTCGATGCTCACCGGCTATGATTTTTCGATGGCCAGGTTGCTCGACAAAGCGGGTATCGATGTTATCCTTGTCGGCGATTCAGCTTCTAATGTGATGGCTGGCTACAGCAGCACACTTCCGATCACGCTCGACCACATGATATATCATGCCTCTTCGGTTGTGCGCGCAGTTCACCGTGCTCTTGTGGTGGTTGATATGCCTTTTGGGACATACCAGGGAAACTGGAAAGAAGCATTGTCTTCGGCCATACGAATAATGAAGGAGTCAGGTGCTGATGCAGTTAAGCTGGAAGGTGGTATCGAAATTATTGAATCTGTTGAGCGGATTCTTTCAGCTGGAATTCCTGTAATGGGCCATCTGGGGTTAACGCCTCAATCCATACATAAATTTGGAACTTATGTTGTAAGGGCAACAGAAGAAAAGGAAGCCCGTAAACTCGTTGAAGATTCACGCTTACTCGAAAAAGCAGGCTGCTTCGGGATTGTGCTCGAAAAAATCCCTGCCAGATTAGGCGAAGAAGTAGCCCGTAACGCCAAAATTCCTATTATCGGAATTGGTGCCGGCAAAGAAGTTGACGGACAGGTACTTGTGTTGCACGATATGCTGGGTATCACTATGGAATTCTCTCCAAGGTTTCTGCGTAGATATATGAACCTGAGCGAAGACATTGTAGCCGCCGTTCAAAATTATATTGTTGATGTAAAAACACTCGATTTCCCAAATGAAAGGGAAAAATATTAATACTCAGTATCCTACCGGTAAATTGAAAGTGGAGAATATCCTTTTTGAGGATAATCATATTATTGTTATTAATAAATTACCTTCCCAGATTGTGCAAGGTGATAAAACAGGCGATAAACCTTTATCTGATCTGGTTAAAGAATATATAAAAGTAAAATATAGTAAATCCGGCGATGTTTTTCTTGGGGTTGTGCACAGGCTCGACCGGCCGGTGAGCGGAGCAGTAGTTTTTGCCCGAACCAGCAAATCTCTGACAAGGCTTAATGCTCTGATAAAAAACAGGGAAATTAAAAAGACATACTGGGCTGTGGTTAAAAATAAACCACCCAAAGAAAGTGATACCCTTATTCATTTCCTTCGACGCGACGAAGCCCGGAACAAATCGTTCATTGCTGGTGCAAATACAAAAAATGCGCAGCAGGCATCTCTTTCTTATTCATTGGTTGCAAGCAGCGATAATTATTATTTACTTCAAATTGACCTTCAAACCGGTCGTCATCACCAGATTAGGGCCCAACTTGCCGGAATAGGTTGTCCCATAAAGGGAGATTTAAAATATGGATATCCACGTTCGAACCCCGATGGCTCAATCCATTTGCATGCCCGAAAGCTAAATTTTACCCATCCGGTAACTTTGAACCCGGTTTCAGTTATTGCAGATCCTCCAAACGATCCTGTTTGGAATTTTTTTATCGGGAATAGCCATACATATTAGTTTTTTTTCATCCTTTCTTATTGAAATGAGCTGGAATCAGAGCACTAATCGGACGTAATATTTTCAAAAACGTTCACCCAGAGACATTTTTTCTCCATTATGGGACACTTATCAGGGTAAATCCTGTAAGTGAATATTGTATATTATTGATTATCAGCATATAAAAAAATAAGGCATATTGTTTGCTTAAATTCTCGTCGATGGTACGATTTACTTTTCTATTCCACCATCACTCTGAATAACATAGACAGACTCATATTTTTTTCTAGCGTCAAACGCAACAGGTATGCCACAAAGAATTTTAACAACAGGTTTTTCAACAAAGATACTTCTCACAGTTATAACTGTGTTATCTTTCTTTGGCCCTGATTCTTTTGGCCGTTCAGCTTTGAAATTGTATTCAGTCGGATCCAGTCCTGTATGGAATTCGCCGGCGTGCTGGTCTTTGTCAGTAAATGGATCCGCTGCTGGAATGATTCCCCAAAGTAATGATACCGTCATCGTAAATTGTATGATGGTGCAGAATATTGATTTTTCGTTTTCAGGCAATGGTTCTTTAATAGTTTTAAATACAGGCTTGTTGAGAGGTGATAATTTTGATCTTTCGTTTTCAGATGCTGCTGTTTTGAAATGTACAGGGCAACTTAAATCCAATAATTTGACAATTAACAATAATGCTGCTTTTATTTTAGAAGGCAACGGGGAAATAATTGTAAAGAATACATTTATAAACAATTCAACTTATCAGCATTCACTTTCAGGCAAACTTACTGTTATAGGAAACTTTGTTGTTGGCCCTTTGGTAAACATTACCGGAAATGGTGAAATTGTAGCTTCTCATTATTCTGTAAGCGGATCCTTGATGGGATTAACTTCGTCAGCTGTAATTCCTGATGGTTCTGTTACCACCAGGTGTAACTGGACAGGTATTGTTAATAATGAATGGACTGAGCCAATGAACTGGTCAGGAGGATATGTACCGGATGAAAATGCAAATGTGGCAGTTTTAGCATCGGCACACAACCCTGTTGTATCCGATAGGGCCACTTGTGCTAATTTATTTGTTAATTCAACCTCTGTATTCACCGTTTTGCCTGCTGCAGTAATGGATGTTAAAGGTAATCTGGCTGTTTTGGGAAGTGGGAAATTCTTATTGAAAAACACTGTAGCCACTAAGTCTTCACTCATTCTGAATGGTGATGTTACCGGAAAGATTCAATCAGAATACCCAGTTGTTGCAAGGCTTAAAAACCTGGTTGCTTCGCCAGTTGAATTGGCATTATCAGGTACTTTCTTAAATATGTACTTGCGGCCTTATGATGAAAACCTGTCACAATGGGGCAGTTATATTGTACCAACTTCTGATCCTCTTACCACAATGGAGGGTTATGAAATATATTCTTTATTCAACGATACAAGGATATTTGAAGGAACACCTGAACATAATACAAAATCATTTGCGATTTCAAATTCAGGAAACGGGCTTAACCTGACCGGTAATCCATTCCCATGTTACATTGATTGGGATAACACCGATGCATGGCAACGCAACTCCATTGCATCAGCCATTTACTATCCGGATCCTTCGGGTTCAGGTAATTATTCAGTATATATGCCAGGTGGTGACGATGCTGTTTCACTTAATAATGGAAGCCGTTATATAGCTCCTATGCAAGGCTTTTTTGTAAAAGCTGGTCGTGAAGGTTCGTTGACAGTTACTGAAAATTCACGTGTAAGCAGTTTTAATGATTCAAGACTTATTGTAAAAAATAATTCAATCAAACTCAAACTCAAGAACAGTTCAGGTTCGTCAGATGAAGCCTTATTCCGTGTGATCACTAATTCTACTTTCGGATTTGATGACAACTTTGATGCAATTAAACTTCAGGGGAATACGGATTCGCCTTCATTGCATTTTGAGTCCGGTGATAATGTTAAATATGCTGTAAATTCAATACCAACAGTTGGTTCATCACTGTCCATTCCTTTAGCTATAGAGTGTTCGAAGGAAGGCCAGTATAGTATTTCGGCTTTTGGTGCTTCGAACTTTGAATACCGTTGCCCTGTGATTCTTGAGGATAAAGAGTTAAATGAGTTCATTGATCTGAGAGTAGATTCAGTTTATACTTTCGTTCATAGCCCTGGAATGAACTCCAAAAGATTTGAAATCTATTTTAACTCGCCAGATGCAATAAACGAACAAGTTGGTGATATCCTTACCGAAGTGAAAATATACCCAGGCGAAGTTCATGTTACAGGAATAGAAAATGAATTCTATACTGCAAATTTATTTTCTGCTGATGGGAAAATGCTTAGTTCAGCAAAAGGAATTCTTTCTGATGGAATTAAACTTACCAGCGGGAGTCAGCCGTATAAAGTTTGTTTTCTGCAGTTAGTCAATGGGAAACATTCAATAACAAAAAAAATACTTACACAATAAACTTCTTGTAGACAGATAATAAACTAGATATAACAATGGGAAAATATAATAATAAAGACCTCATGAGAAAACTTAATATCTTACTTGCCGAGGATGATGAAATGATCGAGAAGATCACAACATTCTACCTGAGACGCAATGGGCATGAAGTTGACGTTGCTAAAAACGGAAATGAAGCTGTTGACAGGTTCAAGATCAAAGAGTATGATCTGATTCTGATGGATATACAGATGCCCGAAATGGATGGGCTTCAGGCTGTTAAAGCAATCCGGCAACTGGAATTAGAGTATCTCAAAAAAGGTCATACTACCATTATTGCAATAACAACTAACCCTGATAAAGCTGAATGCATTAAAGCAGGGGTAGATGGCTATGCACAAAAACCTTTTAGTTTCGATGAATTGAGTACACTATTTCGTGATTATAATCTGGTTTAGTTTTCATCTTCCTAGTTTTCATCTTCATGTATTTCAACGGGGGTAAGTAATTGCTCCCGTTTCTTTTTTATATTTGTGTCATCCCACCACTGATCGTTAAAAATTTGCTATTACTACTTATGAGCAAAATGCTTAGTAATATTAGCGCAATAATTTGCTTTTAATCTGTGTTAAATAGTTTTTCACCATTGCATTAAAGAAAATATTTAAGGAGAATTAATCAATATTGACTTATATGCTTAAATGCAATTTCAAGTGTCAAATTTATTTTGCAATACTTTCCCTTTTGCCGATTCTGGTTTCTGGTCAATACTATAATCTTGGTCAGGATCCAGGATCATTAAAATGGAGGCAAATCAGTACACCTCATTTCCGGATTGTGTATCCTGAGAGTTTTGAGAGGAAAGCGATTAAACTGATCCCAACGCTTGATTATATTTATGCAAAAGAAACCGGAACACTTGGGTATAAACCTGAGAAAGTACCTCTGATCATTCATAATTATAATATTGTACCTAACGCCGTTACAGCATGGGCGCCAAAACGCATTGAGCTTTTTACATGCCCTCCACAGGATATATATTCTCAGGACTGGCTCGAACAACTGATGATACATGAGTACAGGCATGTGATTCAGATTGACAGGACAAACCAGGGGTTTACAAGAATTCTGTCGTGGTTAACCGGTGAACAGGCTGCTACTATGGTAAATGGACTTTTTGTGCCCTCATGGTTTATGGAAGGCGATGCTGTTTGTGCCGAAACAGCTTTGAGTAATTCAGGAAGGGGGCGGCTTCCGGATTTCGAAATGCTTCTTCGTGCCCAGGTTAGAGAGAAAGGGGCCTATTCCTACGATAAAGCTGCATTGGGATCTTACAAAACATTTGTCCCTGATCATTATGTTCTCGGTTATACTCTCGTTGCAAATGTTAGGAGGCGCTATAGCTACCAGGCATGGATTGATGCTCTCAACAGGGTTGCATGCAGACCGTTTTTACTCACACCTTTTAATCAGGGATTACGAAAAGCCACAGGATCAGGTAAAGAAGGCTTATACAGGATGACTATTCTTGATATGGATAGCATGTGGAAGTACCAGGATAAAAAAACGCCCAAAACTCAATTTTCACTTCTGACATCCGCAAATAAGAATAAATACGAGAATTATAAGTTCCCGAAATACCTGAACGATAGCCTGGTAGTATCTGAATACTCCTGTCTCGATGATATCACCCGGTTCGTACTTATTGGGCCACAGGGCTTCAGGAAAAATCTGGTCACTCCCGGATTTCTCTCATCCGAGTTGTTTTCGGCTGTTGGAAGTGTTGTAGGCAATAATGGAAAAATACAACCCAGGACTGAGAATCCCAACACTTCATGTGTACTTGCCTGGACAGAAACCATAAATGATCTCCGCTGGGAGCAACGGAGCTATTCGGTAATCCGAACTTATACTAGTGCGGACAACAAAATCAAAGCATTAACGAAAAGAAGCCGCTTTTTTGCGCCTTCCTTTTCTCCCGATTGCCTCACCCTTGCAGCAGTGAGCGTAGATCCGTCAAACTACTGTGCAATTGTTTTGATGGATGCTCAGAGCGGGGAAGTAAGCGACACTATTGTAGCCTCAGATAGTGTTTTCTATATGACTCCTTCGTTTTCGGAGGATGGTAAGGAACTTGTATTTGTAACACTGGATGGCAATGGGAAGAGTATAATGATGTATAACCTGGAGAATAAATCTTCAGTTCTTTTAGTACAACCTACTTATACTGAGATCTCTGATCCTGTTTTTGCAGACGGGTATGTGCTTTTTAATGGCTCATATTCCGGTATTGAGAATGTTTATGCTGTCGATTTAAGCGATAATAATGTTTATCAGGTATCCTCATCTGGATTTGGTGCATGCAATGCCGACAGAAGCCCGAATGGGAACAAAATTGTTTATTCTGAATATTCATCAAATGGATATCACCTTGCACAAGCAGACTTTAATCCATCGCTTTGGAAAAAATTGGATCAGATTGAGGATTTTTCACCCTCTTTGTATAAATACATGGTAAAGGAAGAAGCAGGTGCTGCAATGAATGTTTTACCCCAAAGTACGCTCAGCCATTCAGTCCCATATAAAAAAATGTCCCATATCTTTAACTTTCATAGTTGGGCCCCGGCATATATTAATTATTTGATCGGAGATAACGGAACTGGTATTTCTTTCATGTCGCAGAATGATCTGAGTACCGCAACCACTGTTTTAGGGTATAAATATGATATGTATGAAAATACAGGCAAAGTGACCGCTGATTTGAGCTGGAAGGCCTGGTTCCCGATTGTTGACTTAAACACTTCATTTGGCGGCAGGGCTGCCTATACTCCAGGCGATTCTTCGTCGAGATACAATTTTACTGAAACAGTTATCAGCGGAGGAATAACGTTGCCATTGCTATTTACCGGAGGGAAATATTACAAGGGTATCCGTTTAAAAGTGCATTCTTCGTGGACTGACATCAGGCATAATACTTCTCCACGCGAAGACAGGTTAAGCGGTACGATTCATTCCATTGACTACAGCGTAAATGCCTACAGGTTTATAAAAAAATCGGGTAAGGATATTTTCCCACGTTGGGGTCAGGTAATAAGCGGCAGTTTCCGCCATTCGCCTTTTGGTGATAATAATCTGGGTGGTATTGCTTCTGTGGGTGTTCGGTTGTATTTTCCTGGGATGTTTATTCACCAGGGTTTGAGAACTGATTTTAGCTGGCAGAAGAGGAATTATACCCATTATTTTTACTCCGACCAGATTACCCTGCCCAGAGGGTATTTCTTGCTTAATGAAAATACAATAAGCTGCTTTGCACTTAATTATAAATTTCCGCTTGCTTATCCGGATCTTGCGTTAGGTCCCCTGGTATATATTAAGCGGGTAAAGGCAAATTTATTTTTCGACGGAGGAGTAGGTGTGACAGAGGGTGTAAGCCGGAAACTTCAATCGGCAGGGGTAGAAATATCTTCTGATCTCCACTTTTTTCGTTTTGTTTTTCCTATGGATATCGGCTTCAGAATGGGATACCGGCCTATCGAAAAGCATTATTTCAGTGATCTCCTTTTTTCAGTAAATTTGTCGGATTAATTAAGGACTGAATTATGGGATTTATATTGAAATTGCTCGTTTCTTCTCTTGCAGTTTTCTTTGGTGCCTTCATACTAAATGGAGTTTATCTCGACGGTTTCCCAACAGCAATTCTTGTTGCTTTACTGATGGGTTTTTTGAATGCATTCCTGCGTCCTATTTTGATTCTTCTGACAATCCCCATTACGTTGATCACATTTGGGTTGTTCCTGCTGGTAATTAATGCAATAATCATTTTGCTTGCCGATTACGCACTTTCTGGGTTCACAGTCGATAGTTTTTATACGGCTGTTTTGTTTTCGATTATAGTCTCATTAATAACCTGGATATTGGAAGCAATTGCCAACCCTGCATCAAAGAAACGCAGAACTGAATAATCTGATTCCCGGATACAGATTCCATCACTCGTAACGATCTTCACCTAATTAAATTCCTGTAAAAAATGCACCACCGTTTTATTTCCGATCAGAAAGAGATTGATGAAATAATCAATAAATGTGAGGTTTGTTATGTCAGTATGGTTGATGAAAATAATCTTCCCTACGTTCTCCCATTCAATTTTGGGTATAGTGATGGTGTAATATTTCTGCACTCTTCTCAAAAAGGGCATAAAATTGATATCCTGAGAAACAATCCTTCGGTATGTATCGCTTTCAGTACCGATCATCAGCTACGATACCAAAGCGAACAAATGGCATGCAGTTATAGTATGAAGTACCGGAGTGTTCTGGCATTTGGGAAAGTTGAGTTTTTTGACGATATGGAACTCAAAGCTGAATCTTTTAATACGTTGATGTCGCATTATACTGATCGTAAATTTGCTTACGGAGACCCGGCCTTGCGCGAAGTTTGTACCTATAAGGTTAAAGTTGAAAAGTTTACAGCGAAAATTTATGGATATTAATTTGCAGCATTAAATACGGTGAGCCTTATAGATGCGAATCAGGGATATGCAATGGCGTTAAATATCTTTCTCTGAGTTTGCCGTGTGCACATGCAATGCCCAATCCAAGTAGAGCACCAATAATAGCCCCTGTTAGTATATCCCCCGGGTAATGGACTCCCAGATAAACCCGGCTGTATGCTGTAAGTATGGCATAAAGTAAGGCAACCGGAATCACATATTTTCGATTCCGCGATGCAACTGTAATTATGAAAATAGCTACAGCAAACGCGTTTGATGAATGACCTGAATAAAAGCCATACATTCCACCTCTGTAACCTCTCACTATGTGAGCCATGGCTCCAATTCGTGGGTCCTGCGAAGGGCGGAAACGCATAAAGCTCTCTTTCGATAGATTGCAAAGTTGGTCAGAAATAACAATAAGTAATATAACTGAAAGGATTACTGTCCAGTAATGACGTGGATATTGCTTGTATAATATCCAGAGAAACCAGAGGTAAAGCGGCACCCAGAAAAACTTATCACTTAAAAGCCACATTACCTGATCGAAGAATGCGCTATGGTGTGCATTCAGAAAAAGGAATGCCTTTTCGTCAATTGTTTTTAGGGTTTCAAGCATGCTTTTTATTGTTTCTCCAAAAGTAACAAATTCAGCAGAACAGTAGGAGGGTAATGCATTAAATATCCTTCAGCTGTTCCATTGTTAAAACAGATCCGCTTGTAATATCTTTACTAAAAATAGTCCTGAGAATAATATTTGCAATATCTGCAGGGCTTGATAGCCTGCCCTCTTCATAAAGTTTGTAAAATGTATTTCGTTCAGGGAAATTAGTTTCATCTTGTTGCCGGATTAATTCCTGCATGCCAGTGTCAATTATTCCCGGAGACAGGGAAAAGATAGTAGCCGGATTTTTTTCGGTACCCTGTTCAAGCCCTGCAACTTTTGTGAGCATATCGAGTCCGGCTTTTGAACTGCAATATGCACTCCAGCCAGAGTAGGGAATAAATGAGGCTCCCGATGATATATTAAGGATAACTTTCGCTATAGGCATATCTGCTGTTCTGTCAAGGAAAACAGAACTCAGAATTAATGGAGTAAGCATGTTTAAAAGCAGGTGCTTTTCTGCTAAATCGAAGTTGATTGATTTTACCGGAGCGATGGGATCCAGCATGCCGGCATTGTTAATCAAGGCAATTCTATCGTCGATTGATAAATGGATCTTCTCGAAAACGCTGTTAATAAACGATTTGGCCTGCTCAGGATTGCTCAGGTCTGCTTCAAAATAGTATAAAGGTACATTCAGGGATGATGCCAGGTCTGTCAGGTCTTCATTCAGGGTTCGCGATACCGTAAATATGGTGTTGCCGGTTTCAAGCAGTCTGCGCACAAGTGATTCACCGATTCCTTTTGATGCACCGGTTATTATATAGTAATTCATAACTATTCTGATATAATTAAGTGATTATTATTGTGTTGAATTCCTGAAAACAGACATGTAAATATACAAACAACTGAACAAACCATATGTTTTCATGTTCTTTTTCAATGTCCTGTGCTTAAAGTAAACAGGAACGTATCTTAACAATTATTTATTAAGTATTTATACAGAAAATCAATATGAATAATGCTGTTTTTATCTTTGATTATCCAACAAACGAACCGGTAAAATCCTATTCACCAGGATCACGCGAACGCAAAGACCTTCAGATGGAACTCGATCGTATGTCAGGATCGCAGTTGGAAATCCCCTTGATCATTGGAGGAAAAGAGGTATATACAAACGATACTGGTTTCGTTACTATGCCACACGACCATGGTCATGTGCTTGCCCGCTATCACAAGGCCGGGGAGAAAGAAGTAAAAATGGCCATTGATGCTGCTCTGAAAGCACACAGGGAATGGGAATCCTTCTCGTGGTTCGAGAGAGCTTCGGTAACTCTGAAAGCAGCTGAACTGCTCTCGAAAAAATACCGGATGCTGATAAATGCTGCCACTATGCTTGGACAGAGTAAGAGCGCTTACCAGGCCGAAATTGATGCTGCCTGTGAGACTATCGATTTTTTGCGCTTTAATGCTCATTACATTTCTGATATATACAATGAACAGCCTCACAGTGATCCTGGTATTATTAACCGGCTGGAATACCGTCCGCTTGAGGGTTTTGTTTTTGCAGTCACACCATTTAATTTCACTGCAATAGCATCCAATCTTAATATGGCCCCCGTGCTCATGGGTAATACAACAGTCTGGAAACCCGCTACCACATCCATCCTTTCCAACTACATTTTAATGCAGGTGTTTAAAGAAGCCGGTTTACCCGACGGGGTAATAAATTTCATACCGGGGCAGGGATCAGCTGTTGGTAATCAGGTGATTGCTGATAAATTCTTTGCCGGTTTGCATTTTACAGGGAGCAACAGGACATTTAATAAACTGTGGCAAAATACAGCTTCTAACCTTTCAAATTATCGTTCCTACCCAAGAATTGTGGGAGAGACCGGAGGAAAAGATTTTGTACTGGTTCATCCAAGTGCTGGTGTTGATGAGGTTTCAACAGCCCTGGTTCGCGGAGCTTTCGAATACCAGGGGCAGAAATGTTCAGCTGCTTCAAGAGCATATGTGCCGGAAAGTTTATGGCCGTCGGTAAAAAAACGGGTAGGCGAAATGCTGGCAGACATAAAAATGGGTGATGTCCGTGACTTTAGCAATTTCATGAATGCAGTAATTGATGAAAAGTCGTTTGATAATATAATGCAATATATAAACAAGGCTCAAAATACAGCCGATGCAGAAGTCGTTTTCGGCGGAAGCGGTGATAAATCAAAAGGCTACTTTATTCAACCTACCCTTATTCAGGCCTTTGATCCTCATTTTGTTACTATGACAGAAGAAATTTTTGGCCCAGTACTTTCTATTCATGTGTATAAAGATAAAGACTTTGATCAGACCGTGCGTCTTGTTGATGAAACCTCTCCTTATGGACTTACTGGATGCATATTTGCACAGGATAGGGGCGTTTTAGTTAAGGTTGCCGATGAGTTAAAATATGCTGCAGGCAATTTTTATTTCAATGATAAACCTACCGGGGCGGTTGTCGGACAGCAGCCTTTTGGCGGATCACGGCAAAGTGGTACCAACGATAAAGCCGGTAGTCACCTGAATCTGTTGCGATGGATTAGCCCGCGTACTATTAAGGAAACCCTGATCCCGCCTACCGATTATCGGTACCCCTTCATGAAAGACGATAAGTGCCACTGATTTTGAAGTATCTTTGCCAGAATTTAGCGGTTCTTTTTTTGTTAGAGATAATGGGTTAGTCCATTGCTTTAAATATATAGAATTTGGCTAATACTGGCAGAAAACCGGAATTTCTGAATCTAAATACCTTGCAGAGTAAGGATTTGAATCTGTAAACAAGCCAGCTATTTGGAACTTTGATCACTTTGTAAAACCGATTTTAATGTATGGAACAGCATCGTAACGGCAAAATACTGGCTTTGCTTTTTACAGGAGTATTAATGGGCGCCCTCGATATATCAATCGTAGGTCCGGCTATTCCTGCAATCGAACAGACAATCAAAGTTGATCACCGCTTATTAAGCTGGATTTTTAGTATTTACGTGCTTTTCAATTTGGTGGGAGTCTCTTTACTTGCCAAGCTATCTGACCTTTATGGCCGACGGAATATTTATATTTTTTCAGTAGCTGTATTTGCTTTAGGTTCCTTAATAGTTGCAATGGCTGATGATATCACATTCCTTTTGATAGGCAGGGCTGTGCAGGGATTTGGAGCCAGTGGTATTTTCCCAGTTGCATCAGCTGTTATCGGTGATATATTTCCTCCCGAAAAACGTGGACGTACACTTGGAATGATAGGTGCTGTATTCGGAATTGCATTTATAATAGGGCCGGTTATAGCAGGAGTATTGTTGCTATGGTTCAAATGGAATGCATTATTTCTTATAAATCTGCCAATTGCCGCAGTGGTTATTTTTTATGCCTGGCGCTTGCTGCCGTCAAAAAGAAGCGCGGTGAAGCCCCATTTCGACTGGACGGGAATGGTACTTATTGCGCTGCTGCTTGCTTCGTTTGCATACGGGATCAACAATATAGAAGCATCCGAAGGTTTTGCAGGAATTCTTTCGGCCCATGTGCTGCCTTTTCTGCTGATAACCTTGATTACCCTGCCTGTATTTATATATATGGAGAAGCGGTCGCCATCGCCCGTAGTGAAGATTGAACTGTTCGATGTAAAACAAATCCGTATCGTGGGGCTGGTTGCTTTTGGCACAGGAATCATACAGGCCGTCACGATCTTTGTTCCCGAAATGGCGGTGAACGTGTTCGGGGTTTCTACTTCACAGGCCAGTTTTATGCTGATTCCCTTTGTGCTGGCCATCGCTGTGGGTTCGCCTGTCGCGGGCCGGTTAATCGACAAGATCGGCTCCCGGGCCATTGTGATGGCAGGTTTGGCGCTGGCTGCGACCGGGTTATTGTTTTTTTATTACAATTCGGCATCTCGGTTCAATTTCTACACGGCTGGCATCTTCATGGGACTGGGATCGGCCATGCTTCAGGGGTCAGCTTTGCGCTATATCATGCTTAATGAAGTTCAGCCGGCTGAGCGGGCTCTTGGACAAGGAATTATCACTTTGTTTACCAGCACAGGGCAAATGACCGGAGCAACTTTGATCGGTATTATTGTTGCTTCTTTTTCATCGAAAATTACAGGTTATTCTCAAAGTTTTATGATTATAGCAGGTATAGCTCTACTGGTAATGGTAGTCAGCTACCGCTTGAAGAGTAGGGGTGAAGAGATGGCAAGTGCTTCCGCTACTGCAGAGTAGATATTTGAAATTCAAAAAAAAAGCTGCCTCCTGAGAAGCAGCTTTTTTTTGTCTTTAAATTTTTGACTAGAAAATGTAGCGAATACCGATTTGTCCTCTCCAACGTGAACTCAGATCAGAAGCTGAATAAGGATTGCCATTAACTAAACCGCCGCCTGTGTAAGTGAATTTAGGCTTATTAGTATAATTAGGAACAGTGGATGTACCCAGATTTTCAAGGCCGGTGTAATTTATCAGGTTGGATTGCAGGTTTGAAGCATAATATTGACGGCCCCAATCGCTGTTAAATAAATTGCCAAGGTTTAACAGGTCGAATGAAATCTGAAGTTTATTCGTAATTGTTCCTGTTTTCAACTTGAATTCCTGCATTAACCTCAAATCAAAGTTATGCTGGAATGGCAATCTTGCTCCGTTGCGTTCAGCATATTCTCCACGATGATCTTTCAGGTACTCATCACCTGCAAGGTATGCATCAAGTGCAGTCCACTGCTCTTCAGGAGAGTGAGTGATTGTGTTTCCATCAGCATCTTTGGTAGTGTAAGAAACCAGATTAATATCTGCACTTGTTTTTGGAATGAAAACCAGGTCGTTTGCACTTCCGTCATAATTCATGTCGCCGTTATATATGTATGATAAAGGCTGTCCTGACTGACCATTATAGTACAATGAAATATGTGTCGACATTGATTTATTCAGGTACTCTTTCTGATAAGAAACAAACCCGATGAACCGTGAGCCCGGATCGAAGTTGGATTTGGTTAATTCAAGGTTATTGAGTCCGTTAACCTGGTTGACATAACGCCAGTTCGAATAAGCCACACTCGAAGTTCCTGAATTGAGGTCATACGAATGTCCGTATGAGTATGCAACCGATGCATTGAGTCCGAAATCAAATAATTTCTGCAGTTGCATACTTACGTTGTATGAGTATCCTTCGTTTGTATTCTGCAGATAAACGATTTCTTCATAATTTGCATCAAGTCTGCTGGCGGAATTGTATCCTGATTTGGTAGGGTCATTACTCGAAGTTGAATATCTAGGACGTTTATCAACACCATCAAAAACAAATGTCTCATTTACCTGGCGATTCAGGTTTGTGAAATTGATATTATTATAAGTTTTACTAAAAACTCCTTCTAAAGTTGCATTGATTTCACCGGGTAAAGTTTTATCAATTGCAAGGTTTGTGCGGAATACCTGTGGGAATTTGAAGTTTTTATCGATTACATTTATAGCTCCTCTGCCCGCTTTTTTACCTAAATCTTCAGCAAAAGGCTGGCTGAAAGGATCTGAAATAAATGTAAGCCCTGCCGGATTCGAGATAGGTGTTGCACTTGAAGCCGTGCTGCCTGTGCTGTATGATCCGTTTAGCTGTCCATTGTTCGAGAATTGATTCGAAACCCATACAAACGGCACCCGGCCAGTGAATAGTCCGGTTCCACCTCTGATTTTTAAAGACTTATCTCCTAACACATCCCAGTTAAAACCAATCCTTGGCGAGAACATAGGCCTGCTATCAGGCAATGTTCCTGTTGCAACATTTTTACTGGCATAAGCTGAATCGAAGGTTTCGTTATACATTGGTTTATCAGGGAATACAGGTAAATCAATACGGAGTCCGGCAGTAACAAGCAGATTTTTGGTCACCTTGTACTCATCCTGTCCGTATACGCCAAACTGGAAAGCGTTGAATTCAGCTGCACCTTTACTTTGCAAAGGATCATCATCAGTAGCAAAAGAATAACTTTTTGCATAATAGGTTGGAGCAACTTCTGTTGCTGTACCAACAGTTTCAAAATTTGCTAGTGAATTGTAGGCATAGCTGCCGTAAATATTCTGAACAAACAGATTATAGAACTTGTAGAACTCATTATGGGTTCCTAATGTAATTGAATGTTTTCCTTTGTAAATGGTGAAATCATCCGTTACTGAAAAAATATCCTGGTTGAGTTCGTTAGCAACTGATGAATATTCGCTTCCTATTGTAAAGGTTTTACCAGCTTCATTTATCAGAATTGTTGAGAAAGGTGAGCCAAGGGGCTGCCTGTGGTCGCGCACCGTGGTATAGCCGACCAAAAGGCGGTTCGACATTTTGTTGCTCAGCATGCTATTCAGTTCAAGTCCTGTTGAATTGGTTGTACTTGGGAAATACAGCCCGTTATTCGAAAAACGAAGTGAATTTGCACCACGACTATTGTCGTAATTTTCGCCATACGTATAACTGTGGCGAAGCGACAGCTTATGTATTTTACTGATATTCCAGTTTATTTTTGCTAGGAACTTATTGCTGTTGGTTTCATTATTAATATTATCAAAGTTACCCGGATCATACCCTGGAGCAACTCTGTTCAATACAGCAAGCACCCTGTTTACCTCTTCAAGTGTTATGTTCGAACCTGCGGTACCCGGTGCATATGCCAGTGGAGTGCTTTTCCTGTCTATTTCGCCGTTGAGAAAGAAAAACACTTTGTTTTTAATGATGGGTCCACCTACAGTAAATCCAGCCTGATAGTCCTTATATTCAGGATATGCAGCCTTTTCATTATTAGCAGGGTTGTTTTGGCCCACTAACGATTGATTATTTCCGAAAAAATATGCAGAGCCATGAAAAGTATTTGTTCCGCTCTTGGTTACTGCATTGATACCACCACCGGTAAATCCTCCCTGCCTGACGTCATAAGGAGCAATGTTGATTTGAAATTCTTCGATAGCATCTAGACTGATTGGCTCAATTCCGGTTTGTCCGCCATTAGTTCCTGATGAAGCAAGACCGAATACATCATTATTTACCAAGCCATCAATTGCAAATTGGTTGTATCTGTTATTGGCACCAGCGAAGGAAGTACCGCTCCCTGAATTGTTAGCCAAAGGACTTAATTTTGTCAGATCTTTCAATCCCCGGGTAATCGTAGGGACAACATTCATAACATCATTCGAAATGTTAACAGCCGAACCGGTTTTCTTAGCATTAAATGACGAGTTTTTCAGGCCGACAATTACTACCTGCTCAAGTTGGGTTGCACTCTTTTTAAGCTGACCATTTAAGTTAAATACATTCCCTAACGATAAAGTAATATCGGTAAATGTTTCTTTGTTGGATCCAATATAGGATACTTCAACAGTGTAGGGCCCGCCGGTTCGCATACCCGATAACTGGTACATGCCATCCTTGTCGGTGATAGTTCCATAAACAGTTCCTGATGGAACATGCGTGGCAACCAACGAAGCACCTGGAAGGGTGCTCCCATTTTCATCAGTAATTGTTCCGGTCATCCCGGAGGTAGTAACCTGGGCATACATCATGCTACCCATCATCATTACCATCATGAAAATAAATAGTTTCTTCATATTTAAAGAGGTTAGGTTAATTGGAATATTGAATCTCAATATTCAGCACAAAATTAGTAATCTTGAAATTATTTGGCTTAAGATAAGGTTAAGACATTATGAACAAATCCGGACAAGTTGCGAACAATTTGAGGTGAAATCATTATAATATTTACAAAGTTTTGATGTG
>CAIJPI010000345.1 GCA_903822525.1 uncultured Bacteroidales bacterium
GGCAACTCTGCTCGTAGTATTTTCTTCGCCTTCTTCACCTTCTTCATCGCGTTTGTCACGATCAAGTTTACGTTCGCTGCTACCTTCGTCAATAGCTTCTATCATTTTTTTGATGATCAGGGCAATTGATTTTGATGCATCGTCGGAAAATGCATCGCATATGCTACGGTGACAGAGAATAACGAATTTCTATCACTGATTAAATTTACGAAAACGGAACTACAGAAAATGGCCGATGCTGACCTGGTAAAAACAGCCATCACATTCTACGAAAATGTATTGCCACAAATGGAATCGTTAGCTGAGTATGGCTTATCACAAGCCGATTTGGACGAATTGCTGGATTTGAAGAATAATTTCCTGGCTATTTACACGAAACCAAAAGGCAACATACAGGTAACCGCGCAATTAACAGCCATGCTGCCTACTTTGTTTGCTTCGTCTGACAAAGTACTTGAAAA
This sequence comes from uncultured Bacteroidales bacterium, assembly GCA_903822525.1. GTDB lineage: Bacteria > Bacteroidota > Bacteroidia > Bacteroidales > UBA4417 > UBA4417. The sequence goes on from CAIJPI010000345.1 coordinate 462, forward strand.
AATGGATGCTTTAGTAAAATCGGCAAGCAAAAGTGATCCGAATTTTGTGGATGAATATTTTCGTAAACGGAATATAGTGCAAACGCCTACGCGCACCCGGGCTTTGCAGTTAACCGTACTTAACGATTCTACAAGTGAACCTTTCGAAAAAGCGAAAGTAACTCTAACAGCCAAATCGGGCGCTGACCCAACGATAATTGTTAAACGTACCGGAGGGCAGGGCCGCATTACAAACGACACTTTAGCAGAAGGAGAATATAACTATGAAGTGGAATATGTAGGTTTCCTGACCGAAAAAGGCTCATTTTCAGTAAACGACGGAGTTACAACTAATGTAGTGATAAGACTGAAGAAGAGTGAATAATAAACAGTGAATAATGAAAAGTGAATAGTGAATAATCCCTGCGACTTAGAGTGGTGGGGATTATTTTTTAGTAGAACCAAGCGAAGGGAATGACCAGGCCAAACATAAAATTCGAGGCGGAACAGGCAAATAACTTTTGCAGATTGAATTCAAACTTTCAGCGATTCGGGAAGTTTGTTTAGTATCGTTTCCAGAAATGTATTCCGCCGAATGAGTTCGTTCATTTGTTCATTGAGCTGGAAAATCGTTACCGTTTTTTCACAATCAGGAAACCCTTTTAGTATGCCTGATTTAGTAAGCAAATCGCAAGGGTTCACATTCAAGGCGTGAGCTATTTGAAGAAACACCTGCAGTTTTAATTTTACCTCGCCCGATTCAACCCTGCTGTATTGCTTTTGCGACAGACTGATATCTGTTCCCAACTGAGTTTGTTTGAAATTTAATTCTTCGCGACGCTTTAAAATGGAAAAGTTGATACATTTAATATTTTCAAATCTTTTTTTGGTATTCATAGTGATATAAAAATTAAGGAAGTGTAGATTAAATACTCTGCGAATGTGGCCGGTAGCCGAAAGTTCATAGTATTTCTGTTGTGTATAAATCAGAGTATGGGTAAAGCAATATAATTCGATCGATTGTTGTACAAAGATATTGCTAATAAGCGTACAAAGTATTTTTTTATAATAACTACTCCCCTCTAAGAGTTACCCGAATCCGTTGATGCGAAAGAGCTTTCAATAAGGTTACATCCTAATAGGTATATTAATATACTCTTTCCGACTATTATTATACCTTTAAAGGTCTGCCGGTAAATTTGATTGCCTTAGTTTTACATCCCGAAACAAGCGTAGTTTCATTTTTACAGGCATGCATTTATAAATCTGATCTCTTGTTTTTGTATTGAATTATCTGCAGTTCTATGTTACCC
>CAIJPI010000346.1 GCA_903822525.1 uncultured Bacteroidales bacterium
AACCGGGCTGAAGATTGAATCAAGCCTGATCGGAAGTGAAGTAAGGTTATCGGCATCGAAGGGATTAGGTCCTGCGGTTAGATAAAGCGCCCCTGTTTCGTCGAGAGCATCTAACGTGGCAACACCAATACTTGGTGGATATTTAGCAAAGTCTGTATTAATAAAAGCATAGGTATCGGCCCATCGCAGCGAAGATGGATACACTGAAATTACTGAGAAATCATCGTAAAACGGCAAGGTAATCGCCGAAGAAGATTTGGCAGATGCCTGCTTGCTTAGATGCTGCCTGGCAACAGCCGGATTAAACGACGGGAAAGTCAGTACTTCCTGTGCTGAAACAGAAAAACCTAAAATCAGTATTAATACTATGGCAAAAACGTTTTTTGTCATTCAATCGTATTGTTAGGGTAAAGGTGTTTCGGGTTGAATAGTGTCAATCACCAGGTTGTTTATGTACTCATCGAAATCGAAATCGGCAGCTGACTTGTACGTTAACGAAAAACTGGTTCCTGCCTCAATCCGTTTTCCATAAATATAAACAGGATTTTGTTCAAAAACCTGGGCGTTGGTGCTGTCGCATCCACCGGAATAAGATTCTTCTTCAATTTTAAATCCCATTCTGCTTAATTCGCTTAAAGCTGATTCGCGGGTTTTTCCGATAAGGAAGGGGATAGATGGCTGTCCTTCTCCTTCTCCTGATCCGATGATCAGGTCAACAATTGAGCCTTTACGAATTTGTGTTCCCGGCTTTACAATTTTTCCATTAACGGTTGCTTTGAGTACAGCATTCTCTGCTATATCCGGAACAATACGGATGTTGCCCAGTTTAAGCCCGTAGGTTTGAAGTAATGCTTTGGCACGTCTGAGCGAGAGGTCAGTTAGTGCCGGCATGCTAACCTGCTCTGGCACATACGAAATCAGAGAAAGATAAATGCATCTGCCTGGTTTAACTTTGGTCCCAGGCATAGGGTCCTGCGAAATGACACTTCCCGGTTTACGGGTATAATCATAAATGGAGTCGACAACAATAAGTTCAAAATCTTTACTCGACTCAAGGCTGTTTACCTGCTCCATCATCAGTCCGACATACGTTGGAGTGATAGCTACCTGGTCGTGACGGGTGTACATTTTCAGAATGGTAAGCGTGATCCATGCAATAACGATGAAAAGCAATATTGAATATGCCAGATGTTTTAAAAACCGCCGGGTAGTAATAAATTGAATAAAGTTCATAAGCCTTTCGGTGCCCTGAATGATTGCTGGTTAGCCTCTTTCCTGTATTAACTGCAAGAGAGGGATATTATTGTTTCTTTTTTTGCAAAGATATAAATTTACACGGCTGCGGTGGTATAATCAGGTTCATTAACTTTGCACTTTTAAAATGTACGATTAAACTTTGGTATATGCATAAAATTAAAGTGGTTTTGTTCATGGGTGGCGATTCGGGCGAGTATGAAGTTTCGATTGCCAGTGCTTCACAGGTAAAAGATAACCTTGATGCTGAAAGGTTTGAAGTATTCCCGGTATTAATACGGAATGGCACGTGGACATATACCCACGAAAACGGAACAAAGATCCCTTTTGACAGGAACTCTCATGCCCTTTTAATAAATGGTGAGCAGGTAAAATTTGATTGTGCGTACATTGCTATTCATGGAACACCTGGCGAAGACGGGAAACTCCAGGGATACCTTGACATTGCCGGTATTCCTTATACTACCTGCGATGTAACAACATCAGCTCTCACATTCAATAAATACTTCTGCAACGATCTTGCAATTCAGTATGGTGTAAAAGTAGCCCGCACCATAATAATCAGGGTAGGTGATGTATGGGATGCCGGACAACTGATAGAAGAAGTCGGGCTGCCTTGTTTTATTAAGCCTAATAAAGCCGGATCAAGTGTTGGCGTGAGTAAAGTTTACGATCGTGAAGGGATTTCAGTAGCTGTTGCCAAGGCTTTTGCAGAGGATGATGAAGTGCTGGTACAACAATTTATAAAAGGCAGGGAAATGGCCTGCGGCGTGTTTACTTTAAATGGGATTATCACAGTATTGCCTGTTACAGAAGTGATTTCCAAAAATATTTCTTCGATTATGAGGCAAAGTATACCGTTGGACTTGCCAGCGAAATTACGCCTGCACCCATCAGTGAGGAGCAGGCTAATGAATGTAAGAAGATTACAGAATACCTCTACCGCAAATTCAATTGTAAAGGAGTTGTCAGGTTTGATTATTTTCTTACCGACAATCAATGGTGGTTCCTTGAGGTAAATACTGTTCCCGGGTTTTCGGCTGAAAGTATAATACCGAAACAGGCTAAAACAGCAGGATTTACTTTGAAAGAATTTTTTGGTGGTTTGATAGAAGAGGCGCTCAGAAAAATATAAGCAAAAGCTATTTCTTCTGGTTCAGGAAATCAACGAGTTTGTTCACAGCCCGGGCCCTGTGGCTTATTTTGTTTTTCTCCGAAAGTGGCATCTCGGCGAAAGTATCCTGGTACCCATCAGGAATAAATACCGGATCATAGCCGAAACCTTCAGCCCCTTTACGTTCGGTTATGATTTTCCCGTTTACGATTCCTTCGAAATAATGAACTGAGCCATCGAGTATGAGTGCAATAACTGTGCGGAAGCGTGCATTTCGGTTCCTGATACCTGAAAGTTCGGCAAGAACTTTATCGATATTTGCTTCAAAATCATGCCCGTCGGTAGCATACCGAGCTGAAAATACACCGGGTCGCCCATCGAGGGCTTCAATTTCGAGACCGGTATCATCAGCAAAGCAATTTTTACTAAAGGTGCTAAAGATAAACCGGGCTTTGAGGAGTGCATTGCCTTCGAGTGTTGGTGCTGTTTCAGGAATATCCTCGTTACAACCTATATCCTTAAGGCTCATTAATTTAAAACTATCACCTATTAATGACTGGACTTCAGTGAGTTTATGTTGGTTGTTGGTTGCAAATATCAGTTCGTTCATCATTATTCGTTGTGATAGGGTTCGTTTTTGAGTATGGTCATGGCACGGTACAATTGCTCGGCAAATAACAGCCGTATAAACTGGTGTGTAAAAGTCATCCTCGAAAGAGAAACAGTAAGGTCAACTTTACGTTTTATGCTTTCAGCCACTCCATACGCTCCGCCTACAATGAAGAAGAGTTCTTTATTACCGGCATTCATGGTTTTTTGCAGAAAACCGGCAAATTCAGTTGAACTGAACTCCTTACCCCGCTCGTCGAGCAGCACTGAATAGTTTGCAGAAGTCAATTTATCGAGGATAAGCAATGCTTCTTTCTCTTTCACCTGTTCGGCATTCAGATGCTTCCTGTCCTTCAGATCAGGTATAACTATTTCTTTAACTTTAATGTAATGCTTTAGCCGTCGCATGAATTCACTATACCCTTCCTGCACGAAAGTATCTGAAGTGTTTCCGATCATCAGGAGTGTAATGTTCATAGGATCAGTAATGATTATTTAGCTTTTTTGGATTAAAATTATAACCTAAAAGTCAAGGTAAAAAGTTGTCAAAGATACTGACACTCTTTTATTAAAGGGGTAAAAAACATAACAGAATTAATTGGTGTGATTTTTGTATCTTTGGGGTGTTGTTAAAAAAAAGCAATGAAAAAAAGCTTCAGGTTTATAATATTCTGTTTGTCAGTGCTTTTGATATCCGATAGCACTGTTTTTGCAAACGAACCTTCCGGACTGGTTGAGAGTATTGCCGCAGCTATTAAAGCTGGCAATTCAAAGGAACTTGCTAAATATCTTGGGCCTACCATTGAAATTATTCTTCCTGAAAGTGAGGGCACATACAGCAAAGCGCAGGCTGAGATGATTATGAAAGACTTTTTTGCCCGTTACACTCCTGTTTCATTTGTTGTTAACCAGAAAGGAAATTCAGCAGGAGGCGCGCAATTTATTATTGGCACCTATAAAAACAAGAGTTCAAACCTTAATGTTTATATCCTCCTTAAACCGGTTTCGAATCAGCTGATGATACAGCAAATGCATTTCGAAGCTGACTGATAATTTTAAAATCCTACATTACCGTGACTATTGATGAAATTATTGTGAAGGCGCTTCGCGAGGACATAGGCGAGGGTGACCACACTTCTTTATCCACTATTCCAATTTATGCTTTAGGCAAAGCCCGATTATTGGTCAAGGAAGAAGGGATTCTGGCAGGTGTTGATATAGCAAAAAAAGTTTTTTTTCATACTGACGACCGGATTGTGATGGAACAGTTTATCGTGGATGGTGAACGCGTAAAACCAGGCGATGTAGCTTTCGAAGTGAGCGGGCCTTCCATTTCATTGCTTACTGCCGAGCGCACTGCGCTTAACTTCATGCAGCGAATGAGCGGAATTGCCACTCAAACCCGAATGATGGCAGACGCTATTGAAGGTTTGCACACCAGAATATTAGATACCAGGAAAACAACGCCTTTATTGCGAGAGTTCGAAAAAATGGCTGTCAGGATCGGGGGTGGATATAACCACAGGTTTGGGCTTTTTGATATGATGCTGATAAAAGATAATCATGTTGACTTTGCAGGTGGTATTGCAAAAGCAATAACTGCATGCCAGGAGTATATGCATCATAAGGGGCTGAGACTTAATGTAGAAATAGAGACCCGCAACCTCGAAGAGGTCAGTCAAGTGTTGGATCATGGTGGAGTAAACCGCATCATGCTCGATAATTTTTCGTTCGAAATGTTAAGGCAGGCGGTAAGTCTTATTGGAGGTAAATACGAAACTGAAGCCTCAGGAGGGATTAACCTGTCAACTATCCGGCAGTATGCCGAATGCGGGGTTGATTTTATTTCTGTTGGTTCACTGACTCATCATATAAACAGCCTTGATATGAGTTTAAAGGCGATTAAGTAGTATTGTGCCGTTTGCTTTAAGAATAAGCATAACAAACACCTCACGAAAAATGATGCTTTAAACTGTATCAATCAGAAGAAAGACTAATTTAACAGTTCCTTCTGTGTTAATTTTTATTCCACTTTACTTTAATAATCAGGAAATACATGGTAAAATCACCAGGCAGGCTATCCCGTTTTTTAAATAGCAGGCGCAACCTGCTTTTAGATAGCAGTATGGTGACTTCAGCCGAGAAATCTCTGCGAAAGCTGGTTATTCCAGGTTTCGACGGAATGCCTGTTTACGATGTAGCTGCATTCTTTATAAGGGGATTACAGAAAGGATCCCTGTCGATGCGGGCAGCTGCATTTTCGTATAATTTCTTCCTTGCACTTTTCCCGGCAATTATTTTCTTCTTCACCATTATCCCATATATCCCAATAGCCGGGTTTCAGGATAACCTGCTGGCCTTGCTACAGGAATTTATTCCGTTGAAAGCTTATGAGGCTGTGCAGGAAACCTTGTTCGATATTGTGAAACGACCTCGTGGCGGGCTCTTGTCGCTTGGATTTATAATGGCGTTGTATTTTTCAACCAATGGCATCCATAGCCTGATTATGGCCTTTAACCAAACACGTCACACCATCGAGACCCGTTCGTGGATCAAGCAGAGGTTAATATCGATAGTACTGGTGTTTATCCTTTCTTTATTGGTTATAATTGCAATAGTTTTGATAACCCTGGGGCCTGTTGCCCTTGATTTCCTGGTAAAACACGGAATGCTGCGCGATAGTTTCAGCTATTACCTGATCATAGTAGGCAAATGGATTATATCATCAGCCATGTTATTTTTTGCATTTTCATTTCTGTATTACCTGGCTCCTGCCGCCGAATCGAGGTTCAGGTTTATTTCGGCAGGCAGCACACTCACCACGGTACTGACCATTCTGGCTTCAGTTGGGTTTAATTATTATGTAAATAGTTTTTCGCAATACAATACCCTCTACGGTTCAATAGGTACATTAATCATAATCATGGTATGGATATTTTTTAATGCCATGATAGTACTGATTGGTTTTGAACTGAATGTGAGCATCAGGAATGCCAAAAGAAAGTATCGCAAGCCTTCGAATCTCAGGCAGGGTAAACCTTCGAGAGCGCGGATGAAGTAGCCTCCCAGTTGTATTTGGATAGCACGGAATTTCTGCCATTATCGCCAAGTTCGGTTCTGAGTTGGCTATTGCTGTATAGTTTAAGTATTTGTTCAGCTAAATGATGGCTGTCACGATCGTTGAAAATAAGTCCGCAATTTTCTTCCAGTATCAGTTTCTCAAGTGATTTACAATTGGAGGATATAACAGGTCTGCCGAAATACATATACTGAAAAAGCTTGTTGGGACTCGAATTATCAGTTTGTTCGGAACGAATATGCGGGATAACGCAGATATGCGAAGCTTCGATATAAGCCTGCATAAAGGATGAAGGTTTAAATCCTTCAAAAAGAACCTTGCTGTTAATATTAAGTTGTTCTGCTTTTTCACGGAGTAAAGGCAGGGACTGTCCGTCGCCGACAATCAGAACCAATAGTTCAGGGATTTTATTGCCAATTTCGGATGCAGCTTCCAGCAGATACTCAATTCCTCTCACTGCATCAATACCTCCGATAAAAGATACCACGAACCTGTCGCGGAGTCGTTCCCGGAGGTCACGTAAAGGGTTTTGTGTTGCAACAAAGGTTTTAAAATTCAGGGTGTTGGGCAGTACACTTATGTTATCGGAATTGCCAAGAACCAGGGCCAGCCTCGATTTCATTTCTTCGGCAACACAGATTATGTTGTTGGCATGTTTCAGCCATTTTTTTTCCTGTGAGAACCAGATTTTTTTACTTAAAAGCAATTTCCCGGGCATTGTATTCATGTATGGCTGTTCAGCTACCAGGTATGGGTAGTTCTCGTGCATATCGGCAGTGACTGGAATATTGTGCTTTTTTCGGATGCTTTCGGTAAGGCAGCAGAGAGGAAGATCGTGGATATGCACAGCATCGAAAGGCTGGCTTTTCAGTAATTTTGAGACTTCTCTGGCCCAGATCCAACGGTAGAGAGGGAATTGGTTAAGCAGGCCAAGCATTTTTTTTGCAAGCTGTTTTGCTATTCCAATCCGATGAATATGGATTCCTTTAATGACTTCATAATTTATCCTTGATCCGAAATTATAGCTTAATACATGCACTTCGTGACCCGCATCTATCAGGCTCCGGGCTTCGTTCTCCACGCGGATATCAGGAGGGAATTCGGTATCGAGGAGCATCAGGATTCGCATAGGGGAGAGGTTAGAGTTGTTTTCTAAACTGTTGTTCCAGTTCGAGTATGTTCTGTTTACGGTTCTTTATCCTTACTGCAGGCACGCCTGCATATATTGTCCAGGCATCGAGATCATTCTTTACCAGGCTCATTGCACCTACGCAGGCACCTTCACCGATTGTTACTCCGGGAAGTATTATCGAACCTGAATATACGATAGCATGTTTCTGAAAGATAACCTTTGCCCCATATACATTGGTGAAAGCGGATGGAAGCATCGGATTGGTCATAAATTCGCCGCTGTAATCATCGCTTTCGCTATATACCATTACTCTTCCTGAAATGGTTACAAAATCAGCTATTTCAATTCCGCTTTTGCCGTACAATGCATTGTAGGCTGAAATATGAACATACGATCCAATGCTGATATTCCCGCTCAGGATACAGAAATCATCAATCCGGACATGATCGCCTATACTGATGGTTAGCGGGCTGTAAACGGATGCTTTCCGGCTTATAAGGACATTCTTACCGAATGATTTGAGCCCGAGTTCTTTTAATTCATCATTACTGAGAAATGAATCAGCCATAAGTTGAAATGATTTTAGAAACTGTTTCAATAATACTATCCTGAACGGAGGGTTCAAGATCAGGATAAATCGGCAGGCAAAGTATACGCTCAGCTATTGATGCTGAAACAGGAACCTGCTGTCCGCTTTTTACATAAGGCAATTGTTCGAGTGAAGGGAAAAAGTACCTTCGGGGTGATATGTCTTTCTGTAGCAGAGCATCACGCAATTTGAAAAGCAAGTCCTCTGAATCCAGTATTACCGGGAAGTAAGAGTAATTAAGAGAGGAAGATTCATTTTGTTTTTGCAGGCTAACAGACCTAAAGCTTTTGAATGAATCAGTATATTTTTCCCATACATTTTTCCTGGAATTATGGATAAATTCCATGTCGTCGAGAACACATAATCCCATGGCTGCCTGGAATTCGTTCATTTTACAGTTTATGCCCAGGTCCGAAACCTGATCATATCCCGGAATTCCGAAGTTGATCATTAAACGGGCAGCATCCAGATGCTTCTTATCCTTGAAAATAATGGCTCCTCCTTCGATGGTATGAAAAACTTTTGTTCCATGGAAACTCAATATTGAGGCATCCCCATAATTCAGAATACTTTTACCTTTATAATGTACCCCAAAAGCATGGGCTGCATCGTAAATTGTTTTCAGATTGTGGTTTTGAGCTATGCGTTCAATTGCATCGATTTCACAGGCATTTCCAAACACATGCACGGGAACAATAGCTGAAGTATTATTATTTATCAGCGATTCTATCTTTTCAGGAGCTATATTTAATGAGTCCGGATTTATATCAGCAAAAACAGGTTGTATTCCCTCCCAAACCAGACTGCTGGCAGTAGCCACAAATGAGAATGGTGTTGTTATAGCTTCACCCGATATTCCCAAGGCCCGGTATGCAACCTGCAGAGCAAGAGTTCCATTCGATATCAGCAGCAGATTCTCTACCCCAAGGTATTCGCAGAGCCGTTTCTCCAGTTCCTGAACAAATTGACCATTATTGGTTACCCAGCCAGAGCTGAATATCCTGTCAACATATGATTTATATTTTTCGGGATCGGGTAAATATGTTTTTGTAACGTTAATCATTACGAATGTTTGCTGAATAAATTATTCCAGAGTTGGGCATAATAGGAGGGATCTATCATCTTTTCAATAGCTTTTCTATTGGTATCAGAGGCACTCAACTCCATATTAATGAAAGATGCAAAATTACTTTTATTCATCGAACATGTATCAAAAATAATGCAGCCGGTTTCTAATAAAAACGGAAAGGATGAAGTATCACTTCTGATAAATACTTTTTTGCCCATGTATAATAGAGGAATAATATTTCCTAATCCCTGCTGTCGGCGGTGATTCATAATGGCAATATCAATTTCGTTCAGAAAGATGGCATATTCCTCAGGTGACATCATTGAGAGAATCGGGATGAATTTTTCGCCGAAAAGTTCTCCTCCTTTATTAATTATTTTTCCAATGTAGTCCTTATCTCCGTAATAGGAAAGGGGGCAATAAATTTTGATATCTTCCTGAGAATAATCAGTCAGGAGTTGGAGTGTTTCCAGATGGTTATTGGATGGGTCGGCTGAATTTCCGATTAATATTTTTTTTGTCGTCCCGGGAATATTTTTATTCAGACTTTTCAGATTGTCAATATTAACGGGGATAGGGTAGAGTATTGGAATATATTCTGCTTTTGATTTATAAACTTTTATAGCTTCCCGTGCATCTTCTTCAACAAATGCAGCAATCTCAGGAAACCACGGAATAATTTTTTCTCTCAGGAGTTCAAAAAACCGGTTTTTCAGACTGGCTTTTTTTTGTTTATAGATGAATACATCTCCACCCCAGACAATCCATGTGGCTTTTTTAATAAGCGAAGGTTGCAAAGCCCATAACATGAGGGAAGGTCCGTAAGGCAGATAGTGAAAATAGATCCAGTTTGCAGCTTTCATCTCAGGTAAAATAATCCTGATCAGATGCCTGAAATTTGTTGAATAGATTATACGTGATTCAATCCCGCTACTATACTTTACTAATCCCGGATTCTTTTTTCTGAAAACAAACAGGTGATCCTGAAGATTCACTGTTGTTTCGAATAGTTTTAAAAGTTCAGTACTATAAAGACTTTCGTTAGTAAACAGGTGAATATTCATAAAACAATCATTAATTTTTGGCTAAAGTACAAGTAATTAATAAAAAATGTACATGAAATCTGATCGATTAGGATGTTGTAACTCAACAGTCTTTTATACTAAGATCTGAGAATTTTAAAACTGATTTTGTTTTTCAATAAAATGGTAAATGGGATTGATTAAAAAAATAGCTGAAGTGTGTTGTGCACTTCAGCTATTTTATCAGCAAATAATTTTCTTCTTACCGAATCAGTGTTATTGTCCCCCACTTCTCAGCCGACAGTCCTTTATGTTCCCCCACATCAGTATTGTACCATATGGAGCCATCGCGGAATACAGCGGTGATCTTCCACACATACACATCCTGCTGGCATGGTTTTCCGTTGAAGGTTCCATCCCAACTCTCAGCCGGTGTTCCAGCCTCATCCAGCAGGGTGCTGCTCCAGAGCAGCATGCCGTAGCTGTTGTACACCTGTGCC
>CAIJPI010000347.1 GCA_903822525.1 uncultured Bacteroidales bacterium
ATTTCATTATATATTTATACTATTGTATAAATATATAATGAAAATAATTATGTAAATTAAGCCTGACTAATTTTGAATTTTTATGCATTTCAGTTTATAATTCATTGCATATCTAACCAATTCAAATTGTCACTAAATTGTGGTAATAGCTTTTGTTTCAAATTAAGAATTCTAAAACAAAAAAAACTGACTTTCTGTGATAGCATTTCGTTTTTTAACTGAGTTTTTTTTACAAGTCCAACAATTTTTCACTCGAACTATTTCTTATCTTTTTTTAAATACAAACCCATCAGTTGTGATACCTATAATATTACCTAAATCATCTATTGGATTTGTTATATTTTAGAAAGAACATGAGAAAAGCACCTGCATTATCAAATTTTGTTTCTTTTTATACAAATACAGCAATAAATAGTCAAGAAACATACCAAAAATCATAACTATGTGTTTACCAACATCATGAAAGCATTTTCATATTTATCATTTTTCCAATTTGGCACACATGTCCTTTTATTGGAAATAACATTAAATAATTCCCTACCACAGCCTATTTGTTCCAATTTTTGGTCAATTTCCAATTTCGGGCACAACCAACCAATATTGAAGCCCGCGGCAAGGATTAAATTCCAGATATCCACTGTTATTAAAAAATAAATGTTTGACCACAATAAATTTCACAGTCAAACATCAATAATTAGTAGAGATACATAAAAATATTAAGGACAAATTTGTTGATAACAAAACCAAAAAAGGTAGTAAGAAGTTATAATAATTATTTAATTTCGCGCTCTTCAACGTTCAATAACTAATTTCAAAATCATAATGAAACTCGACAAAATCTTTGGTTTTCTGGTTCCAAAGGACCGTAAATTTTTTCCGCTTTTTAACGAAGCTGCTGACAATCTTGTACTAGCCTCAGAACTGCTCATCAAACTGATAAGGGAAGCAGATTTGAACAAAAGGCAGGACTATATGAAAGCAATAAAAGCGGCTGAACATGTGGGTGATGATCTCACTCGTAAACTTATGGATGAGTTGAACGGGACTTTTATAACGCCATTCGACAGAGAAGATATTCATGAGTTAGTGAGTAAAATGGATGGGGTTGTTGATTATATCAACGCAGCCTCCAAAAGAATCCATTTTTACAAACTATCAACTTTTCCGGAAGAATTTGTATTAATTGCAGATATCATACACTCGGCTAATAAGGAAATTCAGTTGGTATTGAGAAGCGTAAAGAATGTTAATGATTTTAAACTTCATACCAAATCATGCGAGAAAATCAGTGAAATGGAAAGCGAAGTTGACGATATATACCAGTCGTACCTTGCAAATCTTTTTGAACATGAAGTCAACGCTATTGATCTGATTAAAAAACGCGATATACTTACAGCTCTTGAGAAAGCCATTGATAAATGTGATGATGTTGCCAATGTTTTCTCAACACTAACGGTAAAAATGGGTTAAAAGTAAAACCTATTGCTTTTCTACCCTTTCTTAATTACAAATTGAAAATGCTTACCGATTAATCTGAACCTAATGAACTTCACCTTACTAATTGTTATAATAGCACTTGCCTTCCTATTTGACTTTATCAACGGTTTTCATGATGCGGCAAATTCAATTGCAACTATTGTTTCAACCAAAGTGCTAACTCCTTTTCAGGCTGTATTATGGGCTGCATTTTTTAACTTCCTGGCTTATGCAATATTTGAATTAAAGATAGCCGATACTATTGCCAAGGTAGTTGACACCAATGTAATTACACTCCATGTGATACTTGCAGGTATAATTGCTGCAATCATTTGGAATTTATTGACCTGGTACCTTGGAATCCCTTCCAGTTCGTCACACACCCTGGTTGGAGGTTTTGCCGGTGCTGCAATTGCCCATGCCGGATGGGGCGTAGTCCACTCTGAGAAAATCATCAAGATAGCTTCGTTTATATTCCTGGCTCCTATTCTTGGAATGATAATCTCCTATTTTATTTCTGTATTGTTACTTAATGTTTTACAAAAAGGAAATCCACATATTCTTGACAAGTACTTTAAGCAATTGCAACTTTTCTCATCGGCATTATTCAGCCTGGGACATGGTGGAAATGATGCACAGAAAGTTATGGGTATTATTGCAGCCACATTAATGGTCTACTTCCATGGTGTTGACCCATCAGCTATACCTTCGTGGGCGCATATTACACTGAACGATGCAGGCAAAATACATGCCATACCACATTGGGTTGTTTTTGGTTGTTATGCGGCTATTGGAGCAGGAACTTTATCAGGTGGATGGAGAATTGTAAAAACAATGGGTACCAAAATCACAAAACTTACACCATTTGAAGGAGTAGCTGCTGAAACTGCAGGTGCATTACTTTTATTCGGCACTGATGCTTTTGGAATCCCTGTAAGCACAACTCATACCATTACCGGAGCAATTATGGGCACCGGACTTACAAAGCGAATTACAGCCGTGCGATGGGGCGTTACCATAAACCTAATGTATGCCTGGATTCTGACAATACCTGTATCGATGGGTATTGCTGCACTGGTATATTATCTGTTTGTCTGGATGGGATACAATTAAATAAACAAAATAAAGCTTCTGTTTATAAATAAGCCTACTTTTCTCCTTGACTTTATCCGAATATACCTGAGCCAATTCTGATCATGGTACTACCCTCTGCTATGGCTATCTGATAATCGTCAGTCATACCCATTGATATTTCAGAGAAATCAGGCTGGCTGGCAAAATATGTTGCCTGAAGTGATTTGAAAATACTAAATAGTGTTTTAAATTCTGCGCTAATCTGTTTATTATCAGTGGTATATGTAGCCATTCCCATAACCCCCTTCAGACTAATGTTTGTTAATTCCTGAAATTTCGGATCATCAACCATACTGCAAACTTCCTCGTATGAGAAGCCATACTTTGCTTCTTCAGTTGCAATGTGGAACTCGAGCAAACAAGGTATGATTCTATTGCATTTTATTGCTTCCTTATTAATTTCAGTTAAAAGCCTGAAACTATCGACACTTTGTATCATCCCAACAAAAGGAGCAATATACTTTATCTTATTAGTTTGTAAATGGCCGATAAAATGCCAGTTAATATCAGAAGGCACTTGTTTGTATTTCGCTTCCAGCTCCAAAGCTTTGTTTTCGCCAAAAATCGTATGACCTGCGCCTGAGTATAGTTCATCAATCATTGATGCCGGTTTGGTTTTCGACACTGCTACTATCTTTACAGTTGCAGGTACTCTGTCTCTGATCTCTATAAAACGGCTAACAATATCCATTACTTTCTTTCTAACTTCGTATTACCTTTTTAGAAAATTAAAACTTACATAAAAGCCATGCAGGGCCTGTTCATTTACGAAAGGAATATCTTGTTTACCCAGGAATATATACCTATTTTGATTAGCAGACCGACTTCTTAATTCACCAAATCAATTTTTCGATTCTACGATTACCTTAAATAATCCAGCATATCCGGGTTACCACAATTATTTTTATTCAATCAGATGCACCACAAGGCCACTGCGCAGTTTAGGCTCGAACCAGGTAGTTTTAGGAGGCATAATATTACCTGTATCAGCAATATCTATAAGCTGTTTCATTGAAACCGGATACAGCGCAAAAGCCGCCTTCATTTCACCGCTGTCAACACGCTTCTTAAGCTCAGCAAGGCCGCGTATGCCACCAACAAAATCGACGCGGGTCGAAGTACGAAGATCTTTAATATCCAGAATTTGATCAAGAACGAGTGAAGAAAGAATAGTAACATCCAGCACGCCGATAGGATCTGAATCATTATACGTACCTTCTTTTGCGGTTAAGGAATACCAATTGCCTTCGAAATACATGGCGAAGTTATGCAAAGAAGCTGGAGTATATATTTCGCTGCCTTTATTCAGTACTATAAAAACTTCGCTGAGCTTGCCTATTAATTCTTCAGAAGAAAGATTATTCAAATCTTTAACTACCCGGTTATAATCAATAATTTTAAGCTGATTGTCAGGAAAAAGCACCGACATGAAGAAATTATACTCTTCGGTTCCATTATGAGCTGGATTATTCTTCCGTTTTTCGAGTCCGACAAGTGCTGCTGCTGCAGTACGGTGATGACCATCAGCCACATACAGACTTGGTATCTCTTTTTCGAAAATTTCAATAATTCTGGTAATTGTATCCTTGCTGTCGATTGTCCAGAAATGATGGCCAAATCCGTCGTCAGCAACAAAATCGTAAACCGGTTTATTGTGGGATACAATATTTGTAACTATTTCATCAATTCCCCTGTTGGCTGGATAGGAAAAGAAGACAGGTTCAACGTTAGCGTTAGTTATACGCACATGTATCATCCTGTCTTCTTCCTTATCTTTCCTGGTTAATTCATGTTTCTTAATCTTGTTATTGAAATAATCTTCAATACTGGTGCATCCGACAATACCATATTGAGTGCGCCCATTCATGGTTTGAGCATAAATGTAAAGTTTTTCTTCTGAATCCTGAATCAGCCAGTTGTTCTTTCTGAAGAAATCAAAATTATCGACTACTTTTCTATAAACCTCATCACCATGTACATCAATGCCTGCAGGAAGATCGATTTCAGCTTTAGTAACTCTTAAAAGAGAATACGGGTTATTATTTGCTTCTATACGGGCTTCTTCCGAATTCAGAACATCGTAAGGTCTTGAAGCTAATTGTTTAACGATTTCAACAGGAGGACGTAAGCCTTTGAATGCTTTTAAAATTGCCATTGTATTTGTGTTTTATCAGAGGGATAATTTTTATAACGTATAATCACACAAAATAATACAATAGATTTGAATGAAGCAATAGAAAAACAAAAAAAAATCACAATGAACAGTCAAGTCATTGTATAAAAATAAAAACAAACCGTTATTCAGTTAATTTCAATCGTCGTCGCTATCAACAATGCCGGCTGATCTCTGCAATGAGCCGATAAGAGCTCCAAGCATCTTGGTCATTTCCATCAATTGTGAACGCGAAATTTCAAGATCATCACTGGAAATCAGATTTTGTCTGGATGCCATTGCACTATGAACAACACATTCACGAACAGAGCTTTTTGCCATTTTCAAATAATGAATAAATTGAGCTTTGTTGCGAGCAGAACCTTCAGCTATATGCAGTGCTATAGCCTGAGCCGAATTGTAGAAATGTGAAGCCAGTGAAATGGAACCTGATTCAGGAAATTTATTCGTTTTTCTATATACCCAATCAATATAATCCAATGCTTTAAGGTATATGCGCAAATCCTCGAAACGAAAGAATGTAGCAGTTTTGTCGAGTTCAGTTTCCATTATTGTGTGGTTTTTGGTTAAAAATTTATATTAGTAGGAATTAAATATTCAAATAAATTTTGAAATTGTCAGCTAATATACAAAGCTAAAAACAAAAAAACAAGAAAGTTGTTTGACCTGGAAACACTTTTTTGAATAAAAGGGGTCCAACTTTTTATATTGTTGAAATCAGAAAATTAATTCCAAATCCAAACAACTTTCCTGAAACAAAGATTTAAAAAACTAATTGATTGATTATCTATTTATTAACTTGAAATGTCTTGTCATTATTTACAAAAAAGTTTACTATCTGTTTGGCAGCAGCTATACCTGCATTATTATTGGCTTCAGAAGTCTGAGCCCCGATTTTTTTAGGTGTAAAATAAAACCTGCCGGAGAATTTCTCAGCAATTAGGCCTTTACATTCAGGTTCCACATCCGAAACATATTTGAAATCAGTCCGCTGAGCAAACATTTGCAATAAACCTTCTTCATCAACAACTTCCTTGCGGGCTGTGTTAACCAGTGTTGCACCTTTAGGCATAAGTGAAAGCAGGTCCAAATTTATTGATTTCTTGGTCTGCGCATTAGCTGGCATATGGAGCGAAATGTAATGGCAGGTTGAATATAATTCATTCACATTATCAA
Source organism: uncultured Bacteroidales bacterium (assembly GCA_903822525.1). GTDB lineage: Bacteria > Bacteroidota > Bacteroidia > Bacteroidales > UBA4417 > UBA4417. Next base: position 5,960 of record CAIJPI010000347.1, read on the forward strand.
TAAAATGAACGCCGTCAGATTCGATGATTTGCTTATCAACAAAAGGATCGAATGCATATACGTCCATTCCAAATCCCTTCGCAATGAATGCAACAGCTTTACCTACATATCCATAAGCATGAATGCCTAATTTTTTACCTTTCAGCTCAGTTCCTGACGAGCCATTAAAATTATTTCGGGCAGCAAATACCATCAATCCTATGGCTAATTCAGCTACAGCGTTTGAATTCTGCCCTGGGGTATTCATAGCAACAACGCCTTTAGCAGTAGCGGATGCAAGATCAATATTGTCGTAACCGGCTCCGGCCCTGACAACAATTTTCAGGTTTTTAGCGGCTTCCAGAACATCTGCATCAACAATATCACTTCGGATAATAATGGCATCGGCTTTGGCTGCAGCCTCGAGAAGTTCCTCTTTTTGGGTATAGTTTTCGAGAAGAACCATTTCAAAACCTGCAACTTCAACAATTTTTCTTATTCCTTCCACAGCTGCCTTAGCAAAAGGCTTTTCGGTGGCTACCAGTATTTTTTTCATCTATATGGTTATTAATTTAAAATGGCTGAAAATCCCAGACTATAGATTTGCTGATTCAAATTCGTTCATACAACTGATAAGTGCCTGAACGCTTTCAATAGGGAGTGCATTATAAGTCGAAGCCCTGAAACCACCAACTAAACGGTGACCTTTAATACCAACCATCCCGCGGGTTTTGGCAAATTCCATAAAGGCATCTTCTTTATCCTTGTATGCTTCTTTCATTACAAAGCAAATATTCATGAGTGAGCGTGCATTTTTAGCTGCAGTTCCTTCAAACATCTTGCTGGTATCGATAGCATTATAAAGCAGATTTGCTTTTTCAATATCCATTTCTTCCATTTTCTGAACACCACCCATTTCCTTAACCCATTTCAGAGTTTCTTTCAGCGTGAATATACTTACGCAAGGAGGTGTGTTAAACATGGAACCTTCTTTAATATGAATGCGATAATCAAGCATAGATGGAATAGCACGTTCCACTTTACCAAGAATATCTTCGCGGATGATAACAAAGGTAACTCCGGCAGGTCCGGCATTTTTCTGTGCACCTCCATATATCATGGCATATTTTGAGACATCAACAGGGCGGCTCAGGATATCGCTCGACATGTCAGCAATGAGAGGAACAGGGCTGTTAAAATCTTCCCTGATTTCAGTTCCATAAATTGTATTGTTGGTGGTAATATGGAAATAATCGGCATCGGCAGGGATTTCCCACGCTGAGGGTATATAATTGAAGTTTTTGTCAGCTGATGTTCCAATAACAGCTACTTCTCCAAATAATTTCGCTTCCTTGATGGCTTTCTTTGCCCAAACGCCTGTTTCGAGGTATGCAGCTTTTTTATTCAGCAGGTTAAAAGGGACCATACAAAACTGAAGGCTTGCTCCCCCACCCAGGAAAAGGACCTGATAGCCTTCAGGAATACTGAGCACCTCTTTGAATAACGCAACAGCTTCGTCAATTACAGCCTGGAAATCTTTGCTTCTGTGTGAAATTTCAAGTAGTGACATCCCACTCCCATTCAGATCAAGAATAGCACTTGCCGTATTTTCGATTGCAATCCTCGGAAGGATTGATGGACCAGCATTAAAGTTGTGTTTTTTCATTTCCTTATTTTTTTATATTAATAGATTGATTTACTGCTATTTTATGTTTTAAAATCAGATGTAATCAGGTCAAAAAAATGCTGATAATAATTGATACAAAGCTATAAAATGTTTTACTGCTCAGACAAAAAAACAAGAATTTATTTCTAGTGTTATTATATATTATTTACGTCAAATTTAATAAGGTTTCTAACCGCTTTCTATACTTATCTATCTATATATTTGAATGTTCCAATATACTCTATCAGAAAAAACATTGCTTGCATCCAGGTTATTTTTCTCTTTAATTTGAAAGATACTTTTCTACTTTAAACACTTTTAAAAAAGATTTTCAACCAAACATCATCTCAACAACAGAACAATTACAGTTTATTTTGAGGATCTGTTCTGTTTGCCGCATCAATATCTTCAACCAAAACCCAATATCCATTACTGAATATAAAACTGTCGTAAGTATCACCAGATGGAACGTAATATTTCTTTATGCCAATTAGCGAAGGATCCATGGGCACCAGGCGATCCACTACAATAAGCCAGTTGAAGACTTTCCTTATTTTATTTCTTTTCTCAACCATGATTGCCTGATAATCATATCGTAATACCATGTTTGATTTTTCCGCAAATTCAAATATAATCCTGGATTTTATCCCCTGAGCAGTTTTGAAAACAGGTTTTCCAAAAACAACATTTTCATTTTCGTCAACCGAGACAATATCAATAAATTTACGATTTGCATCAGAATTAAACCCATCCCATCCCAATAATGTATAAGCTTTCTTTTCTCCAATTTCAACCTGAATCAACTTATAATACAGTGCACCATACCAATTTTGAGGCGAAAGGAGATCAGTTTCGGAACAGCTCAGAAAACCGACAGCGGATTGCAGCGGAATTACCACAATTCCTTGCCGTATAATCTGAATGCATCCAAAATATTTGTTTAAGCCTGACGACAGCGGTACATTCCAGGTAAATATACGCAGGACTCCGTCATCAGAGGCTACCCGGGTTATTCCCTGAATTGAGTCAAACGGAATAGCTCTATAAAAATCAGATTTCAGAACAGACTGTAAATCAGCAAGAAATACTTCACTACTATGTATACGGGTTGAATCTGTTTTTTGTTTCCAAATCCGGGAGCTCAATTTACTGAGTGAGTCCTGGATTCCAGATGAAGACCTTATTGATTGTGATGTGCCGTTTTTTAAAAAAGCAAACAAAACTAAAAATAATAAACAGGTAGTTTTCATAGCTTGGTTTTGCACTGATTTTTAAAACAATGACAAAAGTATACTTTTTAGAGGTAATTTTGCCATTTGAACAATACTATACCTGAATACAAGAACCGGCAATGATGGAAACTTCACCACCACTTGAAAAACGAATTAAAGCTTTTGCTGAACTTGGTAAGGTATTGCAACTTGCTGCAGAAAACTATACAGATCAAGAAAATGGATTTCAAGCGCAATTCCCGGCACTTTTTGAGGCGTTACAATTTGCAAGCCATCACAATACCTGGTTTACTCCTGAAAATATTTCATTTGCATTAAATACCTGGAAAGAAGCATTATCGGAGGAGTCAATATCAGCCTGGATCAGGGATTCTATTCCCGGATTTCAGCTTGTCAAACCAAAACAGATTGCCATAATAATGGCTGGGAATATACCCCTTGTTGGTTTTCATGATTTCCTTTGCACATTAATGGCCGGACATAGAGTTCTTGGAAAGCTTTCGTCGGACGATAAAATCCTACTCCCAGCCATTGCTGATGTTCTATGCCAAATAGAACCTCAATTCCGTAATTTGATTCAATTCACTGAAAGTACTTTATCAGATTTCGATGCTGTTATTGCAACCGGGAGCAACAATACGGCAAGATATTTTGAATTTTATTTTTCGAAATACCCTCATATCATTCGCAAAAACCGGAATGGAGTGGCGGTACTCAGCGGGAACGAAAGTGATCAGGATTACAAAAAACTTGGTACTGACATCTGCATGCATTTTGGTCTGGGCTGCCGTAATGTTTCAAAAGTTTTCATCCCGGAAGGATTTGCACCTGAGAAGCTTTTTAAAGCTATTGAGCACTATTACAGCGCATTAAATAATCATCATAAATTCATGAATAATCACAGCTATAACAGTTCTGTTTATTTACTTAACAGTGTTAAGCACCTCGACAATAATGTTTTTATATTAACCGAATCGGAGCACTACTCCTCTCCTATCCCGGTTCTGTATTACCAGTTTTACAGAAATATTGAAACGCTAAAAGAAAAGCTCATCCAGGATGATGAAATGATACAATGCATTGCTAATGATATATTTACAAACAATAAAACTGTAGCGTTGGGCTGCACTCAAAGCCCGGGTTTAGCCGATTATGCTGATGGAATCGACACTATGAAGTTCTTACTTGAGCTTTGAGTTGTTGCCCGATAAAACATGCTAACAAAATATTGTTAAATAAAAAGTACTGAATATTTGTTTGTGAGGAAAAAATGTATAATTTTGCAGCCCTGAAATTTAAGCTGAAAGCATCATGAGAAAAGACATTCACCCAAAGGAATACCGCCTTGTAGTTTTTAAAGATATATCGAACGATTTTTCGTTTATCACACGTTCGACTGTGAACACAAAAGAAACAGTTAAATGGGAAGATGGTAATGAATATCCACTTGTAAAACTGGAAATTTCGAATACATCGCATCCATTTTACACAGGTAAAATCAAACTTGTTGATACTACAGGCCGCGTTGACAAGTTCCGTCAGAAGCTTGAGAAATCAGCACAAATGAAGAGTAAAGCTAAATAAAGCTTTTTCTTTTGAAAAGCATTAAGGCTATCCGATACGGATAGCTTTTTTTTTGCCCTTTTTCTTCAATTTATGAACAGAAATACAATTTTTTATTGCAGGATTAACATATGCTTGTATCTTTAATGTCAGTTTTTCAGCTAATATACCTACATGATCAATTTTATACTTTTCGAGGATCAAAGCCGCATATCATTACGGCCACTCACTTTCTTCAGGCCTGTAAGTGCCATTCGAATCGGGCTATTCACAATCCACGAAAAGTGGGAGAAGCACCTACAGCAGCAGGTTTCGTTTCTTACTGAGAAGTACCTGCAGGAAAAATTTCCGCTAAAAGTTGGCAAAGATAATTGTCTCATAAATGGTTCAATTTTACCTAGTAAAGAACTCACTGCAGAAATATTGTCACTTGAGGCTGACACCTCATTAAGCAATGGTGATACCATAATTGCTATTCGTCTGACAGCAGAAAACCTGAAGCATTTCAGAGAAGGGAATTCACCTGAACTGAAAACAAGGGAAACAACCTCGACTTTTGTAAAGATAAACTACACCTGGGATCTTTTCGGAAATAACAAAAAGGCGATTTCGGATGATTATTTGCTTATTACCGGCAACCGCAAATCAGCTGTGATTTCAGCAACCAACCAGGTTCTGGGAGATAATTTATTCATTGAGGAAGGCGTTAAAATTGAATGTTCGACAATTAACACGCTAAAAGGCCCTGTTTATATTGGAAAACAAGCCGAAGTGATGCAGGGATGCCATATTGAGGGTCCGGCTGCATTATGCGATCACTCGGTTTTGAAGATGGGCACTCTTATATACAAAGGCACCACTATTGGTCCCTGGTGTAAAGCCGGGGGTGAAATAAATAACAGCATTATGATGGGGTATTCCAGTAAAGCCCATGATGGGTTTCTGGGTGATTCAGTTATATCCGAATGGTGCAATCTGGGAGCAGGGACTACTACCAGCAACCTCAAAAATAATTATGAACCAGTAAAACAATGGAGTTACGGTCAAAACCGGTTTGTATCGACCGGGCTTCAGTTTTGCGGACTCGTAATGGGCGATCATTGTAAAACCGGGATAAGTTCCATGTTCAATTCAGGTACAACAGCAGGTGTTTGTTCCAATATTTTTGGCGTAAGTTACCAACGTAATTTCATCCCTTCATTTGTCTGGGGTGGCAATTCCGGTTTCAGAAAACATCGGTTCAGCGAAGCAATTGAAACTGCTAAGGCTGTTTATGCCAGAAGAAACATCCCTTTTGACAGTATGGAAGAAAATATTTTCAAAACGGTGTGTGAATTAACTAGCGACGATCGCTTATTGTAAATCAGTTAAGTAATCTGAAACTAACAAAACTCTTCCTGTTATTAATGCTTTACAAGATCGACCAAAATATTATTTGATAACTCATAGCACTGCAAATAATCTTTCTAAGTAAATAAAAATCGTGTTAACTAATTGAATATTAATCTCAAATATAGTCGAAAAATACCCAAACATACTCAAGTCAACGGAAACAGCAACAAACAGTAAAACAGAATTCCAGGCAGGTATCTACTGTCATACCAGAATAAATATCTGGAAAAATTTATCAGAGATTATGAATGAACATACTTCTGAAAGCCTTGTTTTACCAGTGGCATGGTTGTTGACCAGTGTGCGATGAAAAATAATCAGGCATACCTTATGCCAAACTGTCACCTTTACTATATGGACAATCATATTAACATAGCTGATTTACATCTTTCGAATGTTATGGAGGATGAAACTGAATTTATTCCTTTGCTATCGGCTGAGGACGAAGAAATAATTAATGCTGAAGATGTACCGCCGGTTTTACCTATACTTCCTTTGCGAAATACTGTTTTATTCCCAGGTGTAGTGATTCCAATCACAGTGGGAAGAGATAAATCAATACGGTTAATCAAAGAATTTTATAAGGGTGAACGTATTATCGGTGTAGTATCACAGAAAGATGGCGATATTGAAGATCCAGGTTACGACGATCTGAACAAGATTGGAACCGTAGCTTATATTATTAAAATCCTGCAACTACCTGATGGAAACACAACAGCCATAATTCAAGGCAAAAAACGTTTTGAACTGGGAACTCTGCTTCAATCGGAGCCTTACTTTAAAGCCGAAGTGCACAGTATTGATCAGAAAGTATTTGTAACAAAGAAGGATAAAAATTTCGAAGCACTAATCGCATCCATTAAAGATCTGTCGATACAAATCATCAATCAATCTCCAAATCTGCCCAGTGAAGCTGCTTTTGCCATAAAAAATATCGAAAGCCCTGTATTTCTTGTCAATTTTGTTGCGTCCAACCTGAATGTCGAAATTAGTGAAAAACAGAATCTATTAAGCATACTCGATCTGGAAGAACGAGCAAACAGGGTATTGGGATTACTTACCAAAGAGCTGCAGATGCTGGATCTGAAAAACCAGATTCAGAACAAAGTTAAAGTTGACATGGACAAGCAGCAGCGTGATTATCTGTTAAATCAGCAGCTGAAACAGATACAGGATGAGCTTGGAAATAATCCAAACGAGCAGCAGATCAACGAAATAAAAGCAAAAGCCTATTCCAGAAAATGGCCTGAAGCAGCGTTTAAAGTCTTCGAAAAGGAGATAGCAAAATTACAGCGCATGAATCCCATGGCAATGGAATTTGGCATGCAGGTGAACTACCTTGAAGTAATGGTTGATTTACCCTGGGAAACATTTACAGAAGATAATTTTGATTTACACCATGCCCAGAAGGTACTGGATAAGGACCATTACGGGATGGAAAAGATCAAAGAACGCATAATCGAATACCTTGCTGTTCTGAAACTGAAAGGCGACATGAAATCGCCTATTTTATGCCTTGTTGGCCCTCCGGGAGTTGGCAAGACATCCCTTGGCAAATCCATTGCCAGGGCTATAGGGCGCAATTATATCCGCATGTCGTTAGGTGGATTGCATGATGAAGCAGAAATCAGGGGACATCGCCGAACGTATATCGGAGCCATGCCGGGCCGTATTATTCAGAGCATACGTAAAGCCAAATCGTCAAACCCTGTTTTCGTTCTCGACGAGATAGATAAAGTTTCGGGCATGACAATTAACGGTGATCCTTCAGCCGCTTTGCTTGAGGTTTTGGATCCCGAACAGAATATCACTTTTTATGATAATTTCCTGGAAGTGGAGTATGATTTATCGAAAGTAATGTTCATTGCTACG
>CAIJPI010000348.1 GCA_903822525.1 uncultured Bacteroidales bacterium
ACAGTTTCTACAACCGAATATGTAGTAGTAACCAATGGAGAAACAGTTGGATTTGATGCAGTTGAAGTAAATCCGGCAGGCACTGATGTCCAGCTGTATGTATTTCCAACAACTGCTGCTGCGCCAAGCGTTGTACTGGCACCTGTACAGATGGCAACATCCGATCCAGCAACTGCATCCGGTAACGGATTAACTGTTACAACGACGCTGTGAGTATTAGTACATCCTGTGGCTGTAATCGTTTCAACTAAGAAATAGGTGGTATTGACTATAGGGCTTACGCTTGGATTGGCGGTAGCGGAAGTGTATCCGGCTGGATCTGATGTCCAGCTGTATGTATTTCCAACAACTGCTGCTGCGCCAAGCGTTGTGCTGGCACCTGCGCAGATGGCAACATCCAATCCTGCCACTGCGGCTGGTAACGGATTTACGGTAATAGTTACCGCTCCAGTTGCCACTGAACGGCAAATATTTAAATTCAGCGTTGATACGGTGATCCGATGATACATTGTTGTTTGCACCAATGCACCAGGGCTTAACCCGGCACTGGTTTGACCCACAAAAGGATCCCAGGTTGTGCCACCATCAGTAGAAGATTCCCACTCGTAGCTGATGGTTCCTGAACCTGTTCCTGCAGTTGCAGAAGTAATTGTGGAAGTAGCTGATCCTGAACACACCGGTTGATTGCCACTTATGGAACCGGCAAGAGGTACCGTTTGCACGGTAACAGTAATAACATTGCTGAGTTTCGACGGGCATGAAGGTATTCCGCCGTCGTTAACTATCTGTCTGAATTGGGTAGTCTGAGTTAGTGCTAAGGGCTGATACGTATCAGTAACCGCACCACCGATATTGGACCACCCACCGGTAGTTCTCCGCTGCCATTGGTAATTTAACGGACCAGTACCACCACTTGACGGGCTTATAGAAGTAATCATTGCAGGTATATTGTTGTAACAGATGGTCTGGTTAGCAGCTATTACCGCCGGTACCACATCTGCGTTTGTAGTCACCACTGCTTCATTACTATTGATCGCCGCGGTAGCAGGAACGCCAATACCTGAAACTATAACCCTGTAATATGCACTAGAAAACATGGTTCCAGGATCGAAAGATTCTGTTGTTTCACCTGTTAACATGGACCAGGTTGTGCCATTATCCCAGCTTTCTTCCCACTGGTAACTGTATGATCCACTTGCTCCGGTAGCTAAAACGATTAATGGAGTAGATGCGAAACCAAAACAAATCGTTTGTGTAGCCGGTGACACAACCGCAGCAAGCGGTTGTGTCACCGACATGGTTATCGGCGTTGAAGTGGACGGGCTGGTATTGCATACCTCAACAGCTGTTAAAACAACCTTTACCACATCACCATCGGCTAGGGTGGTTGAAGTAAATGTTGGACTGTTAGAACCAACCGGAGTAGAACCAATATACCACTGGTAACCGGGGTTTGCTCCCGGATTTACAGGTGTGGCGGTAAAGGTAACCGATGTGCCCACAATTATAGGATTAATTGACGCTGCAATGGAGACACTTACCGGTATAATCGGGTTAACTGTTACCAAAACACTATTTGTAGTACTGCAACCTGTAGTGGTGACAGTCTCAGTTAAAGTAAACGTAGTGGTAACAGCAGGTGTTACTGTTGGATTGGCTGCCGAAGAACTGAATCCCGTAGGCGCTGATGACCAAATATATTCGCTCCCTGCCACTGCTGTGGCGCCCAATGGGGTGGAAATACCAGCGCAGATGGCAACATCGGATCCTGCCTGCGCTGCCGGCAAAGGATTTACAGTAATGGTAACCGCTGTAGTTGCCACCGAACGGCATACAAGTGCACCTACAGTTGATACTGTTGTGCGACGGTACTGTGTTGTTTCGCTAAGTGTACCGGGCGTATACCCTGAGGCTACTTCACCTGGTATCGGAGTCCAGGTGGAACCTCCATTAATTGAACGTTCCCATTCATAGCTGATTGTTCCGGCCCCGGTTCCGGCACTTCCTGTAATCGGTGCACTGGGAGCCCCCAGGCAAACAGATTGGCTGGCTGATAGCGACCCTGGGGTAGTAAGGGGCTCAACAGTAATGGTAATCACATTACTTAATCCGCCTCCACAGGAAGGAATTCCATTGTCGTGGACAATTTGCTGGTACTGGGTAGTCTGGGTAAGTGCTATAGGTTGATAGTCGGCGTCAGTTGCACCATTGATGTTTGACCAGCCACCTGTAGTTTTCCTCTGCCATTGATAATTTAATGGCCCGGTACCCCCTGTTGCAGGAGTCGTAGCAGTAATCAAGGCAGGAATGGAATTGTAACAAATGGTCTGGTTGGTACCAATTACGGATGCAACTAAAGGCTCATTTGCAGTTACAATCACAACATTGCTGATTATTTCTCCACTGGAGGGAGTTCCCAAATCAGTTGCTTTAATACGGTAATAGTCGGTTGAAAACATATAACCAGGGTCGTATGACATGGTAGTTTCCCCAACCAGATCGAACCAGGTCACTCCGAAATCTAAACTCTCCTGCCACTGGTAACTGAATGTTCCGCTACCTCCTGTGGCCAGGTTAGCATTGAGTGTAGCAGCCATAAATCCGAAGCAAACCGTCTGCGAATTGCCTGCAACCGGTGCAACCAGCGTATTACCGCCGGTAAAAGTTCCGAACCCGGTGAGGCCCGATGCTGTTAACTGGTGTAAACCTACATTGGCAGCGCCATAAATGACTACGGGTGCCGGATCAATTTTAAAAAGACTAATGTCAGCTTCAGTACCGGTAACATCGGCAGGCTGGTATTGGAAAAGGGCGTTGCCCGAAAATCCTGTAATCCCTGTTTGACTGATATTCCAGTAGCGGTTGAGATAGGATCCGGCAATGCTGTTGGAAGCATATTTAGTATTCGAAAGGCTTAAACCAATGTAGGCTCCGGGAGCAAAAGTTCCTGAACCCAAACTAAGGGTTACCGGGCTGTATTCGGCGGTCGCAGAGTTGTCGCCTATCGGAAAAGTGAACGATCCGGAGCCGGAATATTCTTTCCGCACCTGGCCGGTACCTGTGGCAACTATCATACTCGAAACCGAAGGTGTACCAGTAACCGTAGCTGCTGAGCCCAGGTTGAAATTGTTATTACCAATGTCGACCAACCCATTGGTTAAGGAGAACGTACCGGTAACCCCGGCATCCTTGGCAACCACTACTCCCGACGCATTATTAACAGTAAGATCGGGAAAGGTAAATGTTGCGGTTGTTGTTCCTCCAATGGTTTGAGCAGAGGTACCAATCAGTTCAACTTTACTGCCTGCACCTGCAGTACCAATAACATCGGAAACTGCATTGTTGGTTAGGTTACCTTCCAGTTTCAGTGTACCTGATAAATCCAACGAGCCATTGGTTTCGTTCAGGTAATTACCCCCGGTGCCGCTTACAGTAAGCGTAACACCCGAGCCAATTACAATCTTGCCACCATTGTTATAGACACCCTGTGCCCACAACCCGGATGAAAAAAGTACTAACCAAAGGATTATATAATATTTCTTCATTGTTCTTTTGATTTAAATTTCAGTTTAAGCATTGTGCTCAATGAATAATTTTTAATAATCCCGCGGATTAGAATGAACTAATTGGCCATGGTGTATACATTGCACTTTTAGCACCTGTATTTACCCAAACTGGATTTAAAGGGTCAGTTTCTGCATCAAAATACCAGACATTTGTACCATCAACTTCTGATGAACTCCAGAATTTTTTTACAGTTGCAGTTGTAAGAGGAATTCCTGCAGCAGATGCATTTGTCCATAATAAATCAAATTCATCTTTTGACGGCAAATATGTGGGTAAAGTCCAACCTTGCCAGGATGCTACATCAGCTGCAAAACCTCCCATTGGTGAAGTGCTAACACAACTATTGTTAAAATTGTCAGTAATAATAGTTGAAGTATTATTAAAACCATCTCCAATTGCAGTACCAGTTCCCAAAAGGGTGGTACCACAGCCCCAGTCGGCTTCACCACCCATAGACCATGGAGAAGCCATCAATCCGTGACTTCCTGTACCATCTACACTAAATACAATTCCGTTAATAGAACCACCCTGGATAACTTGTCCTATTGTTGCAGCAGTTGCAGTAAAGCTAATATCTGCTCCGTAACCAGTTCCGGTACTATTTGTTGCATAAGCTCTTACATGGTAGGTAGTTCCAACTGTTAGTCCTGTCATGAGTGAGTAGAATTGGCCAAAATAACCATCAGTAGTAAATCCTGAATTGACTTCGACAGTAGGATCTGCTGATTCAGACCAACAAAGACCTGCAAAAGTTAATCCTAACGGATCTCCACCATCAGAAAGTACTGTTGCACCTCCTTCAGCAACTGACCCAATTTTATTTAATATAGGATCTGTAGTAACAGTTGGTAATGAGGTAACTCCTGGTGTAAATATTATCTCAGGACTGTAACTGGTTCCATAACTATTAATAGCATAAGTCCTTATATAATATGTAGTTAATTGTTCTATGGGTTGAATTACTGCAGTAGGTGGCATAGGAGCTAAGTTTTCAGTTGATATTCCGCCATTCACCTCAACAGTTGGATTTGGTGATGTATTCCAAACCGCACCAATAGCAGTTATATCAGATCCTCCGGTGCTTGTGAGATTTAAACCTATTTGAACATAGGTATCACCTGCCCAATACGAAAGCTGTCCTGCAGCAAGAGTTGGCGGACCTACCGGCATATAATAAACTTCATTCCCGTATCCTGTACCTGAACTATTGGTTGCATAAGCAATAATTGTATAATAATTACCAGCAGTTAAACCAGTTATATCACTTGTAAATGTGCCGGTGCCACTGCCGTCTGTAGTATGAGGATCGGCCAATGTTGGAGGGAAGCTTGTTGAACTGTAAACAACTCCACGTGCAGTAATAGCGGATCCACCATCATTGGTCACCTCACCTCCTGATGTTACCGTTGTTTCTGTACCATTGGTAGGCTGATCAGTTGTAACTGTTGGAACGCTTGGGCCAGATGGTGTAAAGAATTCCTCATTACCATAGGCAGTTCCGGCACCATTAGTTGCGTATGCGCGAACATAATAAGGTGTTCCGTTGGTAAGTCCTGTAAGATTGCTTACAAAAATACCGGTACCTGTACCAGGCACATCTGCAACTGTTAGGTCGGCAATTGTAGGTGCGGTAGTTGTGCCAAAACATACACCACGTGCAGTTACCGCTGATCCGCCATCGCTTGTAATATTTCCTCCTGAAGTTGCTGAAGTCGCAGCAATACTGGTAATTGCATCGGTAGTTACTGTTGCGTAAGTAAATGGGGTAAAGTTGTATTCAGCGCCATAACTTGTACCGGCACCATTAGTGGCATAGGCTCTGACATAATAAAGTTGACCAGAGGTTAAGCCGGTAATATCGCTAACAAACGCACCGGTTCCAGGAGTCGGATCAACGACGGTGAAGTCTGCAATTGTTGGAGGGGATGTTGTCCCATAGCAAACACCACGTTCACTAATTGTTCCACCACCATCGGCTGTTACATTACCTCCTGTGGTTGCAGTAGTAGCACCGATTGCAGAAACAGCTGTAGTAGTTACAGTAGGAAATCCGGGAACTACAGGGGTGAAATTAACTTCAGGTCCATAGCTTGTTCCGGCACTGTTGGTGGCATAAGCACGCACGTAGCAGGGAATTCCTGCAGTCAGACCGGTGATACT
>CAIJPI010000349.1 GCA_903822525.1 uncultured Bacteroidales bacterium
GGGTCGAGACAAGGGACGATAGGCGGATCTTCAAGGTTATTCTGTGGAAGGTAACTCAGAAGTTTTCGGAGAAGCAGAATGCCTTCCTGTTCGTCTTCGGCTACAAAATGCGACACCCCTGATTTGGATCCGTGAACCATGGCTCCACCCAGTTCATCATCGGTAACAATTTCACCGGTAACAGTTTTTACAACCTTGGGGCCGGTAACAAACATATAACTGTTTGTTTTCGACATGATTATAAAATCCGTTAAGGCCGGGCTGTATACTGCACCCCCGGCACAGGGGCCGAAAATAGCAGATAATTGCGGTATTACTCCCGAGGCCATTATATTACGCTGAAAGATTTCAGCATATCCTGCCAGGCTCTGAACGCCTTCCTGTATGCGTGCTCCTCCCGAATCGTTAATACCAATAACAGGAGCACCAACTTTCATGGCCTGGTCCATTACTTTGCAAATCTTCTTGGCAAACATTTCACTGAGTGAACCTCCGAAAACCGTGAAATCCTGTGAAAAAACATATACAAGCCTGCCATCAATAGTACCGTAACCGGTTACAACTCCATCCGACAGATATTTTTCATTCTCAATGCCAAAATCGGTGCAGCGATGGGACACAAACATGTCAAATTCCTCGAAACTACCTTCATCAAGCAGTAAGTCAATTCGTTCGCGGGCAGTAAGCTTGCCTTTTTTATGCTGTGAGTCAATACGCTTCTGGCCACCACCCAGTTTCGCAAGCTCACGTTTATCAAGCAGTTGCTTGATCTTATCTTCAATAGCCATGGTTGGTTTATATAATTGGATTCATGTTAGGGTATACTTTCCGGGTTACGCCATTGCGCAGCATATCCAGTCCGACACTTATGATTATCGTTCCGGCATTCAGCAACAGGAACTATATATTCTTATTTTCACAAAGTTCAGTGAGTACGCCGAAAGTCGATTTCGGATGAAGGAAACCGATGCTCATGCCTTCAGCTCCTTTACGCGATTGCTTATCGATAAGTTGTATGCCATTGGCTTCCGTTTCACTTAATGCAGCATCAATATCCTGCACTGCAAAAGCGATGTGGTGGATACCTTCTCCCCTTTTCTCGATATATTTCCCGATTGGCCCCTCAGTGTCGGTACTTTCGAGTAATTCAATCTTGGTTTGGCCTACCATAAAGAAGGCAGTCTTCACCCGCTGATCAGCAACTTCTTCAACTGCATAGCATTTCAGCCCGAATACTTTTTCCCAATATGGAATACTGGTTTCCAGACTTTTAACAGCAATCCCGATGTGTTCGATGTGTGATAAATTCATAGGTTATAAATTTCTGCAAAATTATATTCTTTTTGTTATTGAAATAACAATAGATGCAAAATATAGTTCAAATACCTTAATATGGAACTGTTCTAGATAAGTAAGAAGTTTAAATGCATAAAAGCTCAGCCCGGAAGGAGTTCTTTTACATATTTTTACTGAAACTAATGTTCCTCAACTTTCAAAAGGCTCACTCAAAAGCATGTACTTTAGACCAATTCTCCTTATTTACATGCTGATTTTCGTCAGGCTATAAAAGTTAACTTTAGTCTGCAAAATAATATAGCGGCTGGTGTTACTGCTTCAAAGCAGCCTTGGAGAAAATATAGTCAGGAATTTTTTGGTCAAACAGAATTCCAGTCATCCTGAACTCCGTTCCATTTCCCTGCCTGAGCATGTCCTTATAAATCACCACTGTGGGAAACCATCGCCCTTGTATTTGTTTCACATCTTTAAGTTCAGTCCGCTTAAGCAATTGGCCGCTTTTGGCGTAAAGTTCCTGCTGCAATGGAATAAAACGCTCATTATCAACCCATATTTTCTGTGAATAATATGCTACGTCGTCTACTTTGGCTGTAAGCTGCAGCAGAAATGTGTTGCGGTCGCCTAGCTTTTCCTCCCTAATCAGTATTGCTGTGTATAAATCGGTAAGCTTTCGGTCGTTCATCATATCTTCGTACGAGAGATCACTTCCCATAACCGATTGCCTGAGCAGATGTCCTGAAATCTGTATTATCCGGTCTGTTGCAGGTGAATATATCCAGAGTTGGCCTTCCAGTTTCAGCATTTTCGTCCCTTTTTCGGTAGCTGGCGAGAGGTATTCCGAAAAGGACTTTTCTGTCCCTTCCGACCATGTTTTCGAAGCTATTGTCCTGCTGCTCCGCTTCCCGTTTATAGTCATAGTCGATTCCACTATCCTGTTCCGCGACGACATGTTCCGGTCGACCTTGTCGAGTATGGTTTTTGCATCCTGGGCAAAACCACTGGTAATCAGAAAAATTGTGAGAAAAATTAAACTGAATTTTTTCATACAAAACTTATTTGCTCGTTTATATTTTATATTCGAACCTTGTGAAATAATATCCGCTAGAGAATTCCTGAACAGCGTCAATCATTCTAACCCCTAAAACCTAATCCCCAACCCCTCAATTATTAGATACCCCGGTCAAACCGTTTACCTTAATTTATACTTCCAGTTCCTTGAATAAACTGGCAGTGTTCCTTTTATATATGGCAATCCCGGCTAATGCATTTCCCATAACCATTGAAAAAACGCCAGGGATAAAACCAATATAAAACGCAACCGGCGTTATCCTGGTTTTTACCACTGAGGGCATCATCAGGGTGGATCGTTGCATCATATCGCCAAGATCGACGCCAACCACCTGCAGGTAATACGAAGCACCCAATCCAACTGCAGTCCCTGCTATTGACCCAATGATACCAATTAATAATCCTTCATACAACAAGGTCCTGTAAATATGTTTTTTCTCTTCTCCTAAGGCAAGCCTTACCCCAAACTCACTGTAGCGGCGCAATCCGCCCAGCAGTCCTGCATTCCATAACACAACCGACATGGCCATCACAAAGATGGAAACCATTATTGCACCCATGGCATTTGCAATATCGAGGTATTCGGCCATGCCTCCCTGGTCGCGCAACCTGATCATAACAGGTGCATATTCATCTTTGTCGGAAGCATAGCTTCGGTTGAAGTCAGTCATCAGGGCCGTGGCTTTTGTATCGTCGTAAAGCCCATTATTGAAATAACCAAGTATTTCGCCTGCTGCACCTTCCATTCCCAGGGCTTTTCTGATATCGCTAATATCGGCAATAATGGCTCCGCGATCCAACACACTCGAGCCAAAACGTACCATTCCCGATACGGTGAAATTCTTGAAAGCCATGCCGCCATCCATGGTTGTACCAAAGAGTGTAAACGTATCGCCCGTTTTAACCTTAAACTTACCGGCAAAGTCGCTGGTTATTAATGCCTCTCCGGGAACAGAGGGAACCCGTCCATCCAGTATTGAATTCCGGAGGTTAAACCTCTCAATTTCGGATGTTCCGGGCGAAAAAAGGTCAATTCCCCATCCAACCACAGGACCCTGTGCCCGTGTTTCACCCAGGCTGTCAGGAAAATCAATCAGTCCGCCAAAGCGGATGCGTCGCACCCAATCCAGTTCAGGG
The DNA here is from genome assembly GCA_903822525.1 of uncultured Bacteroidales bacterium. GTDB lineage: Bacteria > Bacteroidota > Bacteroidia > Bacteroidales > UBA4417 > UBA4417. The sequence goes on from CAIJPI010000349.1 coordinate 3,502, forward strand.
TATGATTTCTTTAACGTACCGGTTAAAGTGTCAGCATTAAGCATTGCCAGGTCATTGGGTATTTGGGTATCGTCTTTGGCATAAGCCCTCGACATTACTTTCAGGTGTCCTGAATTGAAACTTGCATTCATAGCTATGCTGTCGCCCAGCACGCCTGTTAACCATCCATGAAGCAATACCGTTAGTGCAACCCCTATACTTACAACAATAACAGGCAGGAGGCTCCTGCTTTTATCGTTCAGAATTCCTTTGAACAAAAACTTTATCATTGTATTTTACCTTTTAATGCATCGGCAGGTTTCATTTTCGAAATACGCCTAGTTGGGAAATAGCTGACGATGGTGGCTGATATAACTACCAGTAGAACTGTTGAAACGATCATCCCCAGGCTGTAAAATGGGATTATTTTTTCGGCAATAGCTACTCCGGCCTGATCGGCCGACTTTGGCATGGGAATACCCTTTTGCTGCAAAAACAGCATAACCGGAATCCCGTAAAGAGAACCGAGTATCAGAGCCAGGAGGCTATGTGCGCTGCCTTCGACAGTGAAGAGCCGCACTACCTGCATACGCGTCATACCAAGGGCAATATAAGTACCTATTTCCTTCTGGCGACGAAAGATGGATAATACCTGTGTATCGAAAATAGCAAGCAATGCCAGCGAAAGCAACATAAGGTATACAATGCGCGAACCTCCCTTTTTGGCATTTATCATTTCGTCGAATTCCTTTAACAGCGTTTTTGTATCCTTATAAGCCCAGCCTTTGATTGCGGAACCCGAATGTGTGTCTGCAGCAACCAGTAAGGTAGCATCTCCTAGCATTCCTGTCATCTCCTGAAGTGATGAAAGCGGAATATAAATCTGATTTGCATCAACCGTTGGGACATTTGAGTTAAAAACAGCTGCGATCAGGATTTCCCGGGCATCGAAAGTGCCGTTCACATCACGCCAGCGCACCAGAACGCGATCTCCTTTTTTAAGATGCGACGATTCGGCCATCCGTTTACCGATAATAGCTGAAATTTCGCCGTTTTTCACCTGTAGGGAGCCTGAAGGGATCATCAGTATCTTTTGCGAGGGATCAACTCCTTTCAGCAAAATATTCAGCATGCGTCCCTGAGGGTATGCTGATGCCTGGGTAATAAGCATTGGCGTGAGTTGGTGGCTGCTTACCAGCTCAGCGGCTTCGCCTGTTACAGGAACATGTGCATCCTGAAGGCTGAACGGGTCGTAACGGTCGTATAAAGGGTGCCAGTATTGCCCGCTGCCGGTCTCCCAGGCTATGGTGTCGCTTCGCCCCTGCCTGTTCCAGCCATCAAGCATGCCGTTGTATAACACAATCACTACAAAGGAAAACGAAAGCACCGATACATTCAGCCAGGTGCGTAAGCCTGCACCCAGAAGGTTTTTAAATGCAAGTTTAAATGCTAACATGGCTCACAATTTTCGGATCCTGTATGAATTCATCTTTTTCAACCATCCCGTCTTTCAGGTGAATGATGCGATCGAGATACTGCATTACCTTCTCATCATGCGTGGCAAAGATAAAAGTGGTATTCAGCTCACGGTTGAGTTTTTTCATGGTTTGAATAATATGGTGGGAGTTGCTGGCATCGAGATTGGCCGAAGGTTCATCAGCAAGCACTATTTCAGGCCGTTTTACCATAGCTCGGGCTATGGATACACGCTGGCATTCACCTCCCGACAACTGTGCCGGCTTTGATTTCGCTTTATCCGTCAACCCAACCCATTCAAGCGCTTCCATCACCGTTTTATACCTTTCGGAAACGGTGCGCTTTTGCAGGAGCAGGGCAAATTCGACGTTGTCGAAAACAGTATAGACAGGCAGAAGGTTGTATGTTTGAAAGATAAACCCGATGTGAAAGTTGCGCAGCGTGGCCGATTGCTTATGGGTAAGCCTGCTCACAGCATTTCCTAATACTATCGCATCGCCTTCCGAAGGATTATCAAGCGACCCGATAATATTCAGCAAGGTTGTCTTACCTGAACCACTTGGGCCAACCAGACCGGTGAATTCGCCCTTGCCAAAAGTAAGATTGATATTCCTCAGGGCAGTAAAATCGCCCTCACCCATGTGATATTTCTTAGAAAGATTTTCGATTTTAATGATTTCGGGTTTCTGCATGCCTAATGACTATTAGTGGTGTTAATTGTATAAACTATTGCAGGGCTTACGGATTCAGAATGAGAGCGGAAAGTATAAAAAAATATGTTATCTGTGATTGCATTCTACACATAGTGCTGAACTTTATTTGCTTGAACCAGACAAAACTATGAATGAACAAACCATTTTCTGACAGAGCAATTAGTGATTAAAAACGATCATGATTTGAAGCCCTTTTCCGGCTGTAAGATTGTTTTTTGAATTCTGTAGCGGCATCCGGTAGTCCTTGGGATTCCAGTAAGCCATAAAATACATGGCAACATGCTGAAACTGATGCTGCCAGTTGACAAAATTGTAGTAAGCCTGATTTGTCCAGTCGCGGTACAAAACAGCATTAAGCTGGTTGTTGATATTTATTGGGTACGACAGGGTAAGGCCCGAAAAAGAAAGCCGTCTTTCAAAATCGAAAGCCGCACGACCATAGCCATAGACCATATGCTCGAAAACCACATTCAGGCCGTTGCCTACAGTAAAGGTATAATCGGTTCCTGCCGTGAAGATTTCCTGGTTGGTCAGCATCCCGGTATTCAGCGAATGGTGTATCCAGGCTCCTTCAAACCATATTCCGGGCCCAATACCCCATTTCCCATCCAGTCCAAGTCGTTGTTCGGGTGTATTTGAATTCCCCGGCAGTGAATCTATCAGCAAGCGGGTATCTGTACTGCGAAAATGGCAGCTAAATGCCGCATCCCCTTTTAGTACCGGTACCTGTATCCTTCCTCCTGCTTCAGGGATTCTGTGAGTTGTAGGGGCAACTTCCCATGTTTTTTTATCCTTATTGCCATATAAGCCCCATATCCAAATATTGGCATTGTTCAGGAAATAATAACGTCCGAGCACCGCCCAAACCCCGTTGGTAAGTTGCAGTGGATCACGGGGATCGAGCTGATCGAACCACATAAGAGGCCGAAGGGTGGATGCTGATCCGAAATTAATTTTCTGGAGGCCGATCCTGAATTCAAACTGCCGGGCTGAGTACCTTGCCCACAACCGGTAAGGCTTTAGCGATGCGCCTGCATTGATGGAGTCGAAAGGATGAAAACCGGTAAACCCGCTCAGGTTGGCAGAAACCTCAACATCGGCAAGCCTGTTATCAGGATACCGGACCTGGTAATTAGCTGTTGGAATGTAATGCAGCCCCAACCATACCGGCATTGCAATATCGGGATTCAGGTTAATCCATCCGGAAGCCTGACCTTTGAAAACAAGCGTGTCGCCAGCCAGCGTTTTCAACGACAGGATCAGACAGAATGAGATAATTGCAATGCTTGTTAAACTTTTCATGCCAGGTATACAATGTAATAACGCAGACAAAAGAAGGCCGGTTCAGGGACCTGTTTTCTGGAATTACCCAAAAGCATCAGCATTTTTAGTCAGCTTTGTCATAATCATTTATAAAATGGACAGTACCCATCTGAAAACACGAATTTACCCCCTGTTATTTACAGAATCAAGATCATCGTCGATAATTTGCATCATAACCCCAAGCCGCTCCCTGATCATCGTCTTCAGTATCCTGGGTGCGAGTACCTTTACATTATCCATCCACACCATAATCCATCCAAGCAATTCGATAGTAACAGCACTTTTAAAAGTCATGATGATATTGCCATTGTGCATTTTGCGAAACGCCTGCCCCGAATGCCACTGCCGCATCATGATGTGCCCGCCCGGCGTTGGCGGAAACTGAAGCTTTATTTCGTAGACTTTATCTTTTAAAGGAGGGTGATACCCGAAGCTGTTCTCCAGAAAATCAGGCAATACCACAGCAACTTCCACGCCTGACTGCTGATAGCCGGAAATGGATAAGGAATCGATCATATCAAGTTCGATAGTGTATACATCGGGCTTGCCCGGGTAATGACAGCTAATTGCATAATTGCCACGATGATACCACACTTTTAATGGCACCAGAGGTGTTTTAATTTCAGGTAGCCTGAAGTATTCGCGGGAGGTGAGCGGGTTATATCGGTTTATGTGGAAGCAGGAATTGTTTTGCAGGCCATATAAGATTGTTGTAAAATTATCTCTTTGTTTCTGGTTGTAAATCAACTCCCCGAAGCGTGTCGAAACAAAGGTATCCCTGCTGCCTGAACCCAGGGCTACCATCCTGGCTTTCAATGGAGCTTTTTTGGAAGAATCCTCAATATACCTGCTTACCGGACTTCCTGCCAACAGCCATGAGGGAATTGTATTTTCAAAAATCATCAGCTTATCCAGTATATCAACCCACTCACTCTGTTCCCTTCCTTCCTGCTTGACGACACTGCGGATCAGGAATGTTTTCTGGTTGTTTTTACCGGTTTCGGTTTCAAAAACTTCGGTGAGCGTATCAATAGCTCCTTCAATTTTTTGCAGATGCCTGTACAGGCTTCGTTTGCTGATATCTACCCCTTTTGCCTTTACATATTCAAACAGTTCGTTAATCGTATGCGGTTTTTGCTTTAGCAGGTAGTAAAACTGGAAACTTATGGTTTGCCTTTCTTTCATTTGATAATTTTATTTTTTTACCAGTCCTTTGGAAAATGCATCGAATACACATAAATTTATTCACTGCTGGCATGTTGTCAAACATGGCAGTATCAACCTGCTAAAATAACGAAATGTCGAAATTTCAATACTGAATGGAGCTATTTTTGAAAATTATTTTAAAGGATCCATGAGTGATTAGTTCCCCGAAGTACTTTAAGCGGTAAATTAAAAAAAACTGACGTTAAACCTCAATTTAGCAGCGCTTATACATTTATAATTTTTTTCATATGCTTATTCCTGATATTTGTTTGGATACTTAAGCTCTGAAACTGTGCCAACCCGATCAGGTAATCCTTGTAATACTAACTCAAACCAACAGAGTAAACCAGTCGAATCGGCTGCTATACCTCGCTGCTATTATACACGCAGTGCAGGATTATTCCCAACTTCTATCCTTAACCCATTTCAAAATCTGGCAGAAAACTGCTGATGTGACCCTATAACGTAAACACGTCTTAGCATCAGTAATATTGGCGTGTACTCTAAAAAGCAAATTTTTTTATCTTTAA
>CAIJPI010000350.1 GCA_903822525.1 uncultured Bacteroidales bacterium
AGAATTGAAGTGATTTATCAAGTGATTTGCTCAATCTACTGTCAGGCTGAGAAGCCTGCCCTGAGCTTGCCGAAGGGGCGTCGAAGCCCACTAAATCATCTCAATATTTTCGTTTAATTGATGAACGAGTGCATTTCGACTTCGCTCAATGTGACAGAAATACAAGGTTTTGATGCTTGAAAGTAGTTTTTATCATTTTTAGACAGCTACTTAAAATAAATCAGGCCGGTCCCCACACCCTGAAAATATACTCATGAGTCATATCCATGCTAGCAGCTGGCAAACTTGTTCCAACGTGTTGACGTTAGTCTATGTGATAGACCAGCCAGCATTTCCATAGAAATTATAAAATTCAGGGTTTCTAGAACTCGTATCCAAAGCGTTTCAGCTGGTTTGCATCTTCGCGCCAGTCGCTGCTTACTTTCAGGCTGAGTTCGAGGTACACTTTCTTTTCGATAAACGCTTCAATATCCTTGCGCGCCAGTGTTCCGAGTTTTTTGATTGATTCGCCTTTATGCCCGAGAATAATAGCTTTCTGTGTATCGCGTTCAACGAAAATGGTAGCACTGATCACAACAATTTCAGGTTTTTCTTTATAGGAATCAACCACCACTTCAGCCGAATAAGGTATCTCCTGCTGGTACAGCAGGAAAATCTTTTCCCGTATCATTTCCGAGACAAAGAACCGTAACGGCCTGTCGCTGAGTTCATCGTCCTTTGGGAAATAAGGCTCATTTTCGGGCAGCAGGCGTAATACTGCAGCAGTAATTTTGTCGGTATTAAAATTCAGCTTAGCCGAAATAGGAATGACGGTAGCATCCGAAAATTTCTCCTGCCAGAATTTGATTTTAGCCTCCATTTCGGCCGGGCTTATGGTATCCACCTTATTGATTAAAAATAAGAGCGGTTTCCCCGACGCTTTAATTTTCCCTATCACTTCTTCGTCAAAACTATTTTCACCCACTTCGGTCATATAGATAAAAACATCAGCATCCTGCAGCGCGCTGTGAACAAATTTCATCATCGATTCGTGCAGTTTGTAATGCGGCCTTACGATACCCGGGGTATCGGAATATACAATCTGGTAGTCGTCGCCATTCACGATTCCGAGGATGCGATGACGTGTTGTTTGTGCTTTAGGCGTAATAATTGAAAGTTTCTCCCCTATCAACATATTCATCAAAGTGGACTTCCCAACATTGGGATGCCCTATAATATTGACAAAACCGGCTTTATGGACCATATAAAATATATTTACTTAAAAATTTGGATTACAAAGAAACAAAATATACTTTTGCACTCCCAATTAAGATCGTTCATTGTTCACAAAAATATATTGCGGGGTGGAGCAGAGGTAGCTCGTTGGGCTCATAACCCAAAGGTCATAGGTTCGAATCCTGTCCCCGCTACATAGAAGCCCGAACTCGAAGAGTTCAGGGCTTTTTTATTTTATGACATGCGTCAAGCTTGCTTGTAAGCAATGGAATAAAATAAAAAAGACCAAAGCTCACGCAGTGAGCGCAGGGCTTTGTTGTTAAGCCCCCCTTTCAGGATCATGAAATAATCCTGTCCCCGCTACATAGAAGCCCGAACTCGAAGAGTTCAGGGCTTTTTTATTTTATGACATGCGTCAAGCTTGCT
>CAIJPI010000351.1 GCA_903822525.1 uncultured Bacteroidales bacterium
AGATCGTTGTTCCGCAATGTTGCCCAAAGCACAGATTCTCTTAGAAAGAACTGATCTTATAAAGTTATCGTATTACCAGCACATCAAAATATTATCCTGCTTCGGCTACCACCACTTCATAAACCTATTATTATCAAATTCGCTACCTTTGTCGCATGACACCTAAAAAACGCATTGCATTTCATACCTTAGGCTGCAAACTTAATTTCTCTGAAACAAGCACTATTTCGAGGCAATTCGGGATTACCGATTTTGAAGTCGTTGATTTCGATGAACAGGCTGACTTTTATGTGGTTCACACCTGTTCGGTTACAGCCACGGCTGAAAAAAAATGCAAAACTGCTGTTAAGCAGGCTCATCGCCGCAATCTGCATGCCCAGGTAGCCGTGATCGGATGTGCCGTTCAGGCTAATCCACAAATGTTCAGCGATATGGAAGGTGTAAGCTGGGTATTAGGCAACCAGGATAAGTTCCGGCTAGGCGAAATCGTTTCATCAGCTAGTCTGACAAACCCGGATTTTGCTGAGTTGCCAGGCATATGCATGGTTTCGGAGATTAATAAAACCCGTGAATTTATTCCTTCCTATTCGATGGGCGATCGCACGCGTTCATTCTTTAAAGTACAGGATGGTTGCGACTATTTCTGCACTTATTGCAGCATTCCATACATGCGCGGACGGAGCCGGAGCGAAAGCATTGAAAATACCATGAAAGTTGCGCGCGAAATTGCTGCCGGCGAAGTAAAGGAAATCATTCTTACAGGAGTGAATATAGGCGATTTTGGACAGCAAAGCAGCGAAACCTTTTTGGACTTGCTCACAGAACTTGCAAAGCTCGATGGCATCGACCGCATACGAATATCATCGATTGAACCTGAATTGCTGAACGACAGTATTATTGAGCTTGTATCAGTTTCAGGCAAACTGCTTCCACACTTCCATATTCCGCTACAAAGCGGTTGTGATAAAATACTGATACTGATGAAACGCAAATACCTTCGCGAAGTATTTGCCAACAGGGTACATTACATAAAGCAACTGATGCCCGATGCATGCATTGCAGCAGACGTGATAGTTGGGTTCCCTGGCGAGACAGAAGAGGATTTCGAGGATGCTTACCAATTTATCAAAGACCTGGATGTGACTTACCTGCATGTTTTCAGCTATTCCGAACGCCCCGGCACCAAGGCACTGAATATGGAAGGAAAAGTTGACGAACGCGAAAAACGCCGTCGCAGCCAGGTGCTGCATGCGCTCTCGGAATCGAAGAAACATCATTTTTACAGGCAGCAGATCGGAAAATCAGAGGACGTATTATGGGAATCGGATAATATTAACGGATTTATGCATGGGTTTACCGGGAATTATGTTAAAGCCCGTACATCATTCGATCCGGCTTTAATTAATCAGGTTACCAGGGTGAAAATTATTTCCGTAAACGAGGATGATACCTGCAGCGTGGAGTTCTAACCTGCAGATTCTTTCACTGTTGAGAAGAGTTTTTAAACATTAGGAATTCATAAAAAACCAAAAACATTCATTTCTTTATACCTGCATATCAACCTTATTTTTCTCGCTTTCTTCCCTCCCACCTGAAACGCCTAACCTACCCTAAAATACTCAATCTGCCGTAAGATGTTTCCAAAACTATCCGACCTTATTTATTACCTAACCGGAAGCCAGTTGGATCTGCCAGTTCAGACCTATGGTTTTTTCCTTGCCATGGCATTTGTTGTGTCGGGGTTTACGCTTAGAGCCGAACTAAAACGCAAGGAAAGAGAAGGCCTGCTTGTTTCGCGGATTCGCAAAACATATCCGGGCAAGCCCTTTGGCTGGCTCGAAATCATCCCGGGCATCATTCTTTCGTCGGTTATAGGGTGGAAACTTTTCGGAATCCTGTTTCAGTACAGGCATTTTGCTGAAAATCCCAGACGTTTCATTTTTTCACTTGATGGCAGTATCTCTGCCCTTATCACCATTGCTGTTATTTCATTTGCATACCATCTATATAAAAGAGTTACGTCAAAGAACAACGCCGGGCTAGTACTGGAAGAAATCATTCATCCCTATCAGAATACCTGGAATATCATGATTGTAGGCATTGTTTCAGCTATTATAGGCTCTAAATTATTCGATATCTTCGACAATTTCGGCATCTTCCTGGAGAACCCTTTATATAGCCTGACCTCTTTCAACGGTCTTACTTTTTACGGCGGGTTTATAGTTACCGTTATTGCCCTGATGCTGTATATGAATGTGGTAAAGCTCAACTGGAAGCATGTTATCGACAGCACTGCACCGGCCATCATGATCGGATATGTTGTCGGGAGGCTGGGCTGCCATTTTTCGGGCGACGGATGCTGGGGGATTGCCAATACCCTGACACAGCCTCACTGGCTGGCGTGGATGCCTGACTGGCTATGGGCTTCTGATTTTCCACATAATGTAGCCAACCGAGGTATCCCTATTCCAGGCTGTATGGGCTCGAATTGCCGGATGCTCGAAAGACCCGTTTTTCCCACATCTTTATACGAATCAGGTATATCCTTTATTTCATTCGGAATATTATGGATCATGCGGTTAAGGGTAAAAGCCCCGGTTATCATGTTCGGACTATTTATGATTTTCAACGGATTCGAACGATTTTTTATCGAAAAAATCAGGGTTAACAACAAGCATTCCGTATTAGGTCTGCATGTAACCCAGGCTGAAATCATATCAACTTTGCTGATACTGGCAGGAATTGCTGTAATTGTTTATTTTACCAGGGCACATAAAAAAGCAATGAAGCTTACTGATGATCATACACATGTTGATGATAATCTGGAAGGTAGAGAATAACTGAATTCAGCATTTTTAAAAATGAGTAAAAGCATCAAAACACAATATGATCGATTATAAAAACATCTGCCTCGAAGTTATTGCCCTGGCAAAAGAAACGGGTCAGTTTTTTCTGGAAGAAATCAACCAGGTAAAAGTATCGGATATAGAGGTGAAAGGCCTGCACGATTTCGTAAGTTATGTCGACAAAACAGCCGAAATGCGTATTGTAAAACGACTTGCTGAATTCTTACCCGAATCGGGATTTATCACCGAAGAGCAGACGGCCACATACCGGGGTGAGCATTATAACTGGATTGTTGATCCTTTGGATGGCACAACAAATTTCCTGCATCACCTACCCTTATTTTCGGTAAGCATAGCCCTAATGGAAGACAACGAAATTGTTGTAGGAGTAGTGTATGAGCCCAACCGCGATGAGTGCTTTTATGCCTGGAAAGGCGGTTCTGCCTTTCTGAACGGCAATAAAATCCATGTTTCGGAACAGCATGAGATGAAAAATTCGCTGTTAGCAACCGGATTCCCCTACAACGACTTTGGAAAGCTGGATGAATATATAAAACTATTCACCTGGTTTGCCAGGAATACTTCCGGATTGCGCAGGTTCGGATCGGCAGCTGTAGATCTGGCCTATACTGCCTGCGGGCGCTTTGAAGGTTTTTTTGAATACGGCTTAAATCCCTGGGATGTAGCAGCAGGCGCATTTATTGTTCAGCAGGCAGGTGGCACAGTAAGCGATTTTACTGGTAGTGGAGGGTACATTTTCGGGAAGGAACTTTTAGCATCCAATACTATTCTGCACCAACCGTTTCTTGATGCCGTAAAATCTCATTTCGAAAAATCGTAGTCAAAAATAATCATATCAAAAAATATCTATATTTTTGCTTTCCAATTAAGATTAGATGAGTGAAACTAAAATGCCTAATGAACAAAAAGCTGAAGTAGAAACTGTATTTCGCGACAGCCCGCAACGCAGCCTGTTAAAAACGATCACCTACAGGCTTTTTGCTTCTGGGGCAATGTTTGCAGCTGTATTTATTTACTCGCATGAATTCCAGAAAGCTACAATCATTGAGAGTATAGGCAACGCAGGCTTTATTGCCATCCTGGAATTCGGTATTAAACTGGTTATTTATTATATACACGAACGCATCTGGTCAGGTATAAACTGGGGCCGCTACTGGCGCAGACACTACTGGGCACGCCGGGCCTGGAAACGCGCTTACCGTAAAGCACACAAATAGACAAGACTCTTTTTAATAGTTACCGTTTTAAATAAAGTAACACGAGTGGAACAGACCTTTCGAGCTGAATGCGTTGTTCCTTGCTTGTTTTATTTCACAAAATACTTCCGATATCTCATTTTAGGAATCAAAGCCAGGCTTCCCGTGCTTATACGTGTATGAGACCTGCTTACTATTAACTTTAAATGAATTTTTCTGAAAGATAAGGAAAATGGCTAATACATAGTAAATTTGTATTACATTTAATGCAAAACCTGCTATGACTTGCCTGAACCTATTCCGGAAAATCCTGCTCTTAATTTTCGTCACCATTCTTTGTGTAGTGCAACTCAATGCCCAAAATCCGGTCGCACCCAAAAAATATATTTACGTTTTCAAAATCAGTGAGGAAATAGCAAAACCGGTTTGGTACAAAACAAAAAAAGCGCTGAAAGAGGCTGCTGCACTTAAAGCGGATATCATCCTTATACAGATGAATACCTACGGTGGCATGCTCGAAACAGCCGATTCCATCCGTACAGCTATATTGAACTCCAGCATCCCTGTATGGGTTTTTATCGACAACAATGCCGCTTCAGCAGGAGCGCTGATATCAATTGCCTGCGACAGCATTTATATGCGTGAAGGCGCCAATATAGGTGCTGCAACGGTAGTGAACCAAACAGGCGAACAGTTGCCCGACAAATACCAGTCGTATATGCGCTCTCTTATGCGAAGCACCGCCCAGGCTACAGGACGCAATCCCGAAATTGCCCAGGCTATGGTCGATCCCCGCATTCATGTGGAAGGTGTAAATGATTCGGGGCAGGTAGTTACGTTTACAGTCCATGAAGCGCTGAAACATGGCTATTGCAATGCCATGGCCGAAAATATCCCTGAAGTGTTGAAAAAAGCAGGCATTGTAAATTACACCCTGCATGAGCAACAACTTACCGGCACGGATAAAATAATAGGATTCCTCATCAACCCGCTCGTTTCGGGAATTCTGATTGTAATTATCATTGCCGGAATTTATTTCGAGTTTCAATCGCCGGGCGCAGCATTCCCGATATTGATTGCAATTATAGCAGCTTTATTCTATTTCGCCCCGCATTACCTCGAAGGACTGGCTGCAAATTGGGAAATTATGATTTTTGTTGCCGGTGTCATACTGCTGGCAGTTGAAATATTCGCTATTCCCGGGTTTGGCGTAACCGGGATACTGGGTGTGTTTTTGATGATAATGGGACTCACCCTGGCGATGATCGACAATACATATTTCGAATTCAGCCAGAGCGCCACCCAGAAACTGGCTGAAGCATTCTTTATTGTAGTGATTGCCTTTTTTGTTTCGGTAACCGGATCCATTTACCTGACCCGAAAACTATTTACCGGGAAAACATTTTTTGGTGACCTTGCCCTTGTTACCACCCAGCAAAAGAATGAAGGCTTTACTTCGGCCGATGCGTCGTACAACGAAATAACCGGAAAGTCAGGAATTGCACAAACCATGCTCAGGCCTGCCGGAAAAGTAATGATCGACGGCACACTTTACGACGCCACAGCTCTTACAGGGTACATTGATAGGAATGACCCTGTTGAGGTTGTAAAATATGAATCAGCACAACTTTTTGTCAGGAAACTAAAAACGAATTAGACATGATAACCGCTGGTATTGAACTCATTCGTTCGGATATCACAAGCCTTGAAGCCGATGCCATAGTAAATGCGGCAAATTGTTCCTTAAGAGGAGGTTCGGGAATTGACGGCACAATACACAGGGCTGCCGGTCCACATTTACTGCAAGAATGCATTGCTATTGGCGGATGCCCGACCGGTGAAGCCAGAATTACCGGGGGATATAACCTGAAAGCCCGGTATATTATTCATACCGTAGGACCTGTATGGCAGGACGGGAACCGCAACGAAGGTAAATTACTGGCGAGTTGTTATCGGAAAAGCTTATGGCTGGCATCAGCTCATAACTGTGGCTCCATTGTATTTCCCAATATAAGCACCGGCGTTTATGGCTTCCCGAAAGAGATAGCTGCCGGAATTGCAATAAGCGAAGTAAAGTCGTTTTTATTTGCAAACAAAACTTTGAACAAGGTGTTGTTCTGTTGTTTCGATCCCGAGAACTATTCAATTTACCGAAATCTGCTTAAATAGCTCAACTATGAATATTTACAAATGGCTCCTGGGATGAGTGATATTGGGGATTGGGGATTGGGGATTGGGGATTGCGGATTGCGGATTGGGGATTGGGGATTGGGGAT
>CAIJPI010000352.1 GCA_903822525.1 uncultured Bacteroidales bacterium
GAAATATAATTAATTGTGGTGACCAAGCTATACTGGAATTGGCAGGAACGGCAGGTCAGGGTTTCTTTAAAAGATCACTGACGGCGGCATAAATTGCAGCTGCAACTGAAATTATAGAGAGCAACACGGTGAAAACCGGAAACCCTATATCCAGCCATGCATCAAGTTTTACACCTCCGAAAACTCCAAGTCCTATAATGGCGAACATCTGGAAAGCCAGGCCTGAATACCGGGCATAGCTTTCGAGCGGAGGTCTTTTTTCTTTAAACGGCTTCGGTTTGTTTGTCTGTTTTTCCATCAGGGCTTCCATGGTTTCCCATTTTACAGGCGCCGGTAAATACAGCACCGGGCTCAATGGCCAGTTTGTTGGTGAGAATATCACCGCTCACAACTGCATTTGCTTTGAGACTAAGCAGTTCGGAAACTTTTATATGTGCTTTAACATCACCCGAGATATCAGCATTCTGGCAGTTTATCTCGCCTTCAACCCTGCCTGTGGATCCAACCACTACTTTGCCTGTTGCCTGAATCGTTCCTTTTATAAAACCATCGATGCGAAGGTCACCGTTTGTTTTAATATTGCCATTGATTTCGGTTCCGTTACCAATAATATTTACTGAAGGAGTTTCGGGGGTAATAATTTTAGACATACTCGTATTAATTTAGTTTACCAAAAACAAAAATAGTGCATTAATTGATTTATGCACTAAATGAGGATTAAAAAGAAGAATTTATTATACCGGAAGCTTTCTAAGTACTTTAGGCTTGTTTATTTAAGATAGAATTTCCTGAAGAAATTTAAATACCCGTTATATTTCTTTTCACGATAAAATATAGGGTAGTTGTCGATAGAAATAACCATCTGTTTATAATCGCTTTTATTGAGCGGAGTGGTTACATATTCATTCTGGCTGATGGAATAATAAAAGTCAATGGCTGCCTGGCTGTTGCGGAAACTGCTTATTGAGATCATTTGCCAACCGCCATCAAGAACGATTGCATTAACCGATAAGTTGGCATTATTGAAATTCTTCGAGATAAAATCGGAGATTCTTATTTTGGTGGCGTTCACATTTATTCTGTTCCCATCAACCAGCATAATGTAGAAATGCGTCTGGGTGAGGTTAAGTTTGTAAATATCAGGGACTACCGTATCGTTGCCCTGCACGAATAGATCCGGTGCAGGCTTTCCGGCAGGATTTGCCGGATCAGGGGCCTGAATGCTGCCTGCAATAGTCGGTGTGGAAACCGGTTTGTTTTTATCGTATTTCTGTAGGATCTCTTTTGCTAAAGGGGTAATAGGGTGATTAGGACTATTGAGAACGATTTTGTTCAGTGCAACTATCATGGTGTCGATGCTGGCTGTTTTGCCGAGCGAGAGTGCGCGCAGGTATTCGAAGCGGGGCATAAGGTCTTTGTCCTTGTATTCGCCCAGGGCCTGGTTACTGTAAAGTAAAACCATACGGTATTGTCCTCTTGTGAAAGCCTGGTATGTTTCTTCATATAGGGATGAAACCCGGTTTTTGCGTGCAAGTACCTCCTTATTGTATTCCGGATCCCTTATCAGCTGGGCATAATCTGTTTCCGCATATTTGGTCAGAATGATATCGCTGTATTTATTAGCCATTGCTTCATCCGGAATTTCCTTCCCGATAAGGTACAACTGATAATATATGCGGTTGATTTCCTTCATATCGGGGAAACGGGTAATAAGTTCTTCGAACGATTCAACCGAATGGGGGATATCGTTCAGGCCATCTTTGTATATATAACCCAGGTTGAGCAAGGCTGAAGCTATTTGCTTGTTCGATTTAGCAAGGGCTTCAGGAGTCTTAGGCAGCTGGGCTATGTAGGTTTCAGGTTTTTTAGGATCCGTTGCTGCTTTTTTACTGCCTGCGGGTGCTACCGGATTAATTGAATCACCTGGTTTTGCAGGGTCAAGCGAAATTTCATCAAGTTGCGCTACTGCACGCTTATTGGTAAGCCTCCAGTTGTCCTCCAACTTACGCCGGCCCCACTTACGCATGAATTCGGAATACCCGAAACTGATTGAAGAAGGGTTATAAAAATACCATCCTCCGCCTCCTATGCTCGACATATTTTCGTTACGCATATTTGGAATATTGCTAATCATATTCGATTCGTTGCGCTGCTGTTCTTCCAGTTCTCTCTGCAACTCTTCTTCTTTTAACACTTTATCGATGATTTTCTGAATCACGGCAGCCAGTTCAGCATCCGGCATACGTGCAAGCTTCTGAAGGCTGTCCTCGAATTGCACAATCCGAAGATTGTTTACCAGCTCGCTAAGCGTTAATGTTTTGGCATTTATTGCTGCATAATCGGGATGTTCAAGTGGTAAGGTTTGTACAGTGGTGTCATAATAGGCAGCCGCCATTTCGTAGTTCTGCCGTTTAAAAAACATATCAGCCAGCTGCAGCGATGAGGAGGATTTCTGATAGTTGTTTTTTATACTTGTAGCTACCGACTGTTTCAGGTAATGCATTACAAGCGTGTCATTTTTATCGAGAATGGCAAGTTCAGCAAGGGCATAGTATACCTGGTCAAAATATTCCTTGTTTTTGGTATCCTTTATCATGCGCTTAAGTTGCTTCTCGAGGCCTGCCTTGTCGCCGGTATTGATGTCGAACGATTTTGCCATGTTAATCCTGGCATTGAAAATCATTTCGAAAGGAGCAGGGCTTTTTATCACTTTTGAATAATAGCTGGTTGCGTCAGCAAAATTCTTCTCCTTCTGGGCAATTTGTCCAAGTATGAAATTAAGCCGGGCTTTAAGTTTAGGATTCGAAGCCAGGGTGATGCCTTGTTTCAGGTATGTTTTCGCAGCTTGCAGGTTACCCGAAAGCAGGTAATAGTCGGCATAAAACAAAGGGATCTCGCGGCGGATAGAATATGGGACTTTTTGTTTCGA
>CAIJPI010000353.1 GCA_903822525.1 uncultured Bacteroidales bacterium
GAAGTGCAGGAGTTTATACAGCAGAATGCAAAGGATTTTATCCATTTCAAGATCGATCTGCTGCTAAGCGAAACCGGCCGCGATCCCTTGAAAAGAGTTGCCGTTCTGAAGGATTTTATCGAAAGCATCTCACTTATCCCCGACCAGCTTACGCGTCTGGCATATGTTAAGGAAAGTGCCGACCGTATGCAGATGGACGAAACCGCCATTCTGAACGAGCTCAACAAGCTGCTGCGTAAAAAATTCACCCAGAAATCGGGAGCTACCGTTACTGAATCCGATGCTATTGACGACTTGTTTGCACCTGAGGGTGCAGCACAGCAGCAGGAATCGTTCGACGCACTCAGTACCGACGATATAGAAAGGGAAATTATCAGGCAGCTGCTGCTGTTCGGTGATATTGAAATAGAAACCAACTACCCCGATCCCGAAACCGGTGAGCCGGTGAAAAATAAAGTAAAAGCTGCCAGTTTTATCATCAACGACATTAAAGCTGATGAGCTCAATTTCAGCAATATAATATACCAGCAGATTTTCAACACCTGCGTTAGCGAACTCGCGAACAACCCGGATATCGATTACCGTAAGCTTACCAACCACCCCGACAACGCCGTTTCGGGTCCAGTAATCGACCTTATTGCAACAAAATATACCTTCAGTCCCAATTGGGAAAAGCGCAAGATACGCCTGTTGCAGGAACACGAAGTTCTCGATTTCCTGATTCCAAATTCTATATTATCGTTTAAGTCGAAACGTGTCCGCCAGATACTGAAAGAACTTCTCGAAAAGATGAAAACCGCCGAATCGGATGAAATCACCATCGACCTTCAGAAGCAGTTTATCAATGCCAAGCGTATTGCCAACCTGATCGATGGCGGGCAACTGGGAAGGACGATTGTTTAAAAAACTATCTTCCCTGCAATTTCTGGATACTCCTTCTAAAAAAAATATCTCACACTTCCTGCTGTTAGAGGAGGGACGACCCTCAATGAATACCAAACCGCTGACAAGGCAAACAAAATGAAATTATGTCAGCTGGTTTGGTTATGCTGAAAGACTAACAGTCTCAAAATAGACGTGAAGCGAACTATTTCGAATACATGGTAGCCATTCGGTATATACTACTTCAACAGGCAGGTGGCTATTAGTTTTTTACAAACTTACTTTTCGAAACCACTTTTCCTTCGCTTATATAAAGTATAGTATATAATCCGCTCTTCAGGTTGCTGATATCTATACTTTTAAGAAGGCTTATGCCATCGCTGATTGCAAAAGTAGCAACCATGCGGCCTGTAGCCTCAACAAACCTGAGCTGGCTGTTGTTACCGGCTATTTCGTTAATTTTCACAGTTAATAGGCTTTCAGCCGGATTCGGATAAATACTTATAGGTTCAAATACTAATGATTCATCCACACCCACACAAGGATCTACAGCAACGCTGAATACGGCTGATGTTCCTGCACAATTCGAAGCTGAAGTTTCAACAACTTTTACGCTGCCTGTTCCGGCTACATTCCAGTTTACATTAACAGCAGCCGTTGCTGCTCCCGAAACGATGTTACCACCTGTAACAGTCCATGCAAAAGAGCTTCCTGGAGTGGCAACTGTTTCATATTGAGCATTCCAGTGCTGACAAGCAGTGGCAAGTCCGTTAACAGAAGGGTCAGGAGTATCATTTACAGTAATTGATAAAGCAGGTGAAATAGGACTGCTACCACAATCGTTGGTGGCTGAAACAGTCAGCGTTGCATTTCCGCTATAAGCCGGAGACCATTCTATACTGACTTCATTTCCATTAGGGGTGAGAGTTCCTGCATCAGCCGGGGATAATACCCATGAGTATGTATTGGCGAATGGAATGTTAATTATGCTGTATGTTGCAGTGGAAGTGTTGCAGACAGTATTGCTGCCGACTGGCATTTCAGGCTGAATAGGAGCATTTATCATCAAAACATAGACCTGACCTGCCATTTGTTGTGTACAGGGAACATCAACGGCCACGATGGTATAAAACCCTTCCGATGTAATGCCGTTCCATACCAGTGCAGATCCGGTTCCCGGAACAGTAGCCCCTGCAGGCTGGTTGTTCAGGTTTAGCTGGTAATCCACATTGGATTCCGACCCATTAAGCGTTAGAATAGCTCCGCTGTTTCCTTGGCAGTAATATCCGTCGCTTACCAGCATAAAAGCAGTCGGCAGATGATTAAGTTCGCAATTCAGTTCGCCCGACCAGGCACTGGTTCCGCATTGTCCGATGGCATTCACTTTTATTGAATATGGCCCGGTATAGCTTGCCGAAGCCGAAAACGTACCGGTGGTTCCATTGCCTGAAATGGTTCCTGCTGTAGCAGGGTTTACTGTCCACATATAGGTATTGGCATTCAAAACAGCTGACGTTGTGTATGGATACGTTTGCGTGCCACAAGTTGCAGTTGTTCCTGTTGGTGTGGAAGGGGCAACCGGTGTAGCGATAACCTCAATATAATTGTTTTTAATGAGAGAATCGGAAACAGTTCCGTTGGTAGCAACAAGCTTTACATCAAAAAAACCTGTTGTGGCATAGGTTACGGATGGATTTTGCAGGGTGGATGTTGAAGGCGTTCCACCTTCAAAAGTCCAGAGATAGGTAAGATTATTTCCAACTGAATTATTCACATAATTAACCTGTTGCCCGGTGCAGACCAGCGAGGTTGACGCATTAAAAACAGCCACAACTTCCTTGGATTTTAATCGTACAACGGAGTATTTCTGGTTGGAAAATTCCGAAAACTGTGTATTTCCCGAAAGGATAAATTTGCCATCGGGTTGTAACGCAAGCCCATATCCGAAGTCTTCTTTATTTTGTCCTGAAACATCAAGCGTATATTTTCCTGTTGCGTTAAAAGTTTGATCGAGTGTACCATCAGGATTTAACAACAGCGCGACAAAATCAGCACTTCCGTTTATTACAGCATTGCCGCTCACCAGGTATTTGCCATCCGGCTGCACAATAACATTGCGCATTATTGTTGATTCGGTAGAAACAGGAAATGTGGCAACACCATCGCCACTGAATGTGATATCAGGAGCGCCGTCGGCAGTTAAGCGCACAATTGCAGCATCAAATGCACTTGAAGATTGATTAAAAGCATCTCCAACTATCACAATTTTTTCATCGGGTGTTAAAGCCATCCCCCAGCCATCGTCAGCAGAGTTAGTACCCATAATATCAACAGTGGTTTTTCCAGCAGTACCAAAAGCAGGGTCGTAACTTCCATCAGGCAACAACCTTACAGCAAATAAATTAGCCGGCAATCCACTGTATCCGGTTACAATAATTTTTCCATCGGTCCTTACGGCTATACCATAACCGAAATCCCATGATCCGCTTAAATCAAGTAACAGTTTACCATCGCCCGAAAAGGCAGGATCGAAAGCACCTGAAGGAGTTAGTTTTATTATGGCCACATCATTGGTAAAGGGAGTACCTCCAACACGTGTTGAACCACAGGCATAAATATTCCCCGCTGCGTCGGTTGTAAGAGTATAAGCAGCATCCGGCTGTCCAACAGCAGACAGGTTGGCATACACTATTCCTCCGGTTCCGAAAGCAGGATCAAGGCTTCCTCCCGGTAATAGCCGGCAAACAAACATATCGTCATCGGATGCATTCCATCCATATCCGCAAACAAGGATTTTACCATCGGGCTGAATCACAATTTCAGGTTCAAATCCACCTTGCGATGGCATTCCACCCAGATCAACAAGCGAAACGCCTGCGGTTCCGAAGGTATTGTCGAAACTTCCATTTGTATTTAATCGTGCCACCCCAAGGCTAACAGTACCGCCAAGGTTCATACTGGCACCAGTCATTATTATTTTGCCATCAGGCTGAAGCGCTATGTTGTCGCCAAAATCAAGCGTTCCGCCCACTGAAAAGATGTTGCGGCCTGTTCCGTTGAATGTGCTGTCGGGCATCACAAATGACTGGCCTGCAACAAATAACGTGGTTAACAAAAATGAAAAAAGTAAAGTAATTCTCATAGCTATTAAATTTATGGTTAGTATTATTTAATGAAACAATTTTAGTGATGATTGCATTTTCCGGAAACGCTTTTTCCAAATCCGCCTTTATCCTGCCTTTCAACCTTCCGGATTGTGAGTATCAGCTGGTTTCGGTTTTGAAGGATCACGATCCTCCAGTTGTTTGATAAGTTTGTGGAGCGCTTTGTTTTCGTCGTGTAAGCGTTGAAGCAGGAGAGTATGTTCATCAAGGCTTGATTCTCCTTTAGCCTTTTTAGGAAGCTTCATCGATTTAAAATTAAGTATGCTCCAAAAGTAAACACGAACATTCACTTACCATAAAAAAGAGGGGTAACAAAAGGTAAACAATTCAAACAAAATTAATTACCTGGTTTTGAAAACAGTATATATTGCATGCAATCAATACTTTAATACAGTATAAACTAAAAATGCGCAGAGTAATTCATTGACTTAAACGTTCTCCAGAAAAGCAATAATATTTGCTTCCTGGGGTAGCCCGAGCTTTTTGCGCAAGCGCGAACGGGCAATTTTAATGCTGTCGGGCGACTGAAAAGTAATTGCCGAAATATCTTTGGTAGTCATATTAAGCCGTAAAAAAGCTGCCAGTTTTTTTTCATTGGGAGTAAGGTCGGGAAACCTGGCATTGAGCCGCGAATAAAAATCCTGGTGCACTTCCTGGAAACGGATCTCGAATTCCTTCCATACTTTATCATCGCTATTGGATTGCAGATCCGAAATAAGCTTATCAATTACATTGCTGTTACTGTCCGACAAATTCTTTTTTATCGAAATTACACGTTCGGCAATATCGGTGATGTATTCATTTTTTTGAACCAGGTACATCACATTGGTAGTGAGTTCTTTATTTCTTAAATCCAGCTCCTGCTTCAGAACAGCTTTTTCAAGCTCAAGATTTTCCGATGCCAGGTTAGCATTATCTTTTTCAAGGCGCAGTCGTTTCAGCCGGTTTTGCGAAAGCAGGAACAGCAAACTGATAATGGCAAGCAGCAACAACATACTGACCCCGATCGCCAGGTATTGGACTTCTTTTCGTTTTTGCTCAATTTTCCTGAGGTTTTCTTTCTCATTAAACTGCGAAGTAAGCTCAATCCGGGTAAGTTCCCGCTGGGTTTCCTCATTATTCATGGTATCGTTGAGCGCCTTGAGTATAATATGGTATTTAAGCGCTGAGTCGGAATTGCCGGTTTTATCGTATTCAGTAAATAGTTTTTCGATAAGAAATGACTGTAACGAAATATTCCCGACCGACCTTGCCAAATCCAGGCCCTTATACAGGTATTCCAGTGCTTTTGTCCTGTTACCTAACCCGATGTAGTACATGGCAAGAGTACGGTACGACTGCCCCTGACCGTTTTTATCTGGAATTAGCAAACGGATTTTAAGTGCCTCATTAATAGCGATATAAGCCTCAGGCATTTTTTTCTGGTCGAGGTACAAACTTCCCAGGTTATTGAGCAAATTGGCCAGCAATGTTGGCTGGCCGATTGTTTTTCGTGCCAGGCTGATGCCACGCCGGTAATATTCCTCCGATTCCTTTTGCTCTTTTAAATTCTGGCAAGCAATGCCAAGGTTGTTGTAACTTGTGATGATTTCGTGGGAATATTTTGAATTGCCAGATTTTAAACTGAGTTCTTCAAATGTCTTCAATGCTTCTTCAAAATTATCCCTGGCTTTCTCGAAATTATTCAGATTTAAACTTACAGCGCCTATATTTATCAGAGCGGATGCAATCCCTTTTTTATTTCCTTCAGCTTTCTGGATTTCGAGATATTGGTAGTATTGCTTCAGCGCCAATTCAAAAAGCCCCTGTGTGAAATAAACATTGCCAATGTTCAGCAGCGCGAACGAAAGGGTGGAATTGTTTTCAGTTTTCCCGGCTATTTCAACCGCATCCTCAGCAAAATGAAGAGCCTTTGATAAATTATCAGTGGAATAAAAGCGTGATAATTCAACATTGAGGTGAACCCGGGCCGAATCATTATTTGCGATTTTCAGCTGTAACAACAACGAATCGGGTTTGTTATGGTGCTGTCCAAATACAATTTGCTGCAACATCAGCATTGCAGGAATCAGAATCAGCCATCTTTTTCGAATTGTAAATGATACCATCAATTACGCGGAATTTCAGCAAACATACATAAATGTCGGCAAATGTCGCAGTAAAACAGTTATTTACACCCGCGGACTCCGCATTATTGTACTGAGAAAGTCCGATATTTTTACTTTGTACCAGTACTACCGGATGAAATGGTTTTAACCCTTTTTTAATAACCGTGTCAGGGTTTAAAAAAGCTTAATTCGCTTTTTTTAGCACCACTTCCCTGTACTTTTTGCTGTTCCAGGTATTTATCATCATACGGAAGGTATCGTATTTTTCGACCGGCACATAGGTTTTGGTAATGTTGATTTTCCGCACAATATGCAACTGCCTTCCTTCGGCTGAAATGGAAAACTCCATGCTGCCGGATTCGTTATTTGTAACGGATGTTGCTGCAGGCGAAACCAGCTCCATTCCTTCAGGAAGAGTAATAAAAATGTCGTAAAGTTCATTCAGTGTAAATGGTATTTCGAGTGGCTCGGTACGTTTGCTTACCAGCTCAGTCATATGCCAGCTATCGGAAGCTGTAGCTATGGCAGGAAGTTTTAAAAAAACATGGCCGGCTCTTTCGGTTGTAAATGTAGTGGCTGATGCCTGGAAGCTGAACGATGACAGGTCGATGTCCGTTTTGCCTTTAATGATATTTGTGATTTTGCCGTTTCCGAATGCATTCGAAAGCAGGGAGGATGCATGGGTACTGTCCTTCTGGTTTTTCAGCCATGGGTTCAGCCGGCCTCCCAGTTCGAGGTTCAGATTCCCTTTCAGGCTCAGGTCATCCTGTAATTCAACTTTTCCTGTCATCGAAACAATATTTTTCGAATCGCTAATCACTTCCGACAGCTGAACCTTTCCCGGAACAAGTGAAATAATCCGTTTCCCGGCAAGTGTATACCTCACGTCCTGCTGATCCGACTGTGTCGAAGAGAGGAAAACCGGTTCCATACCCTGCAGGCTTACCTTTACCAGAAAACGCTCAAATAAGGCAGGGCTGATCACTTTTTTAGTATAATACCGTTCGGCAACCACAGCTACCGGCTCAGCCTGTATATTCTGGGAGCGCAGCATAGCCGTGAGCAGCAATGCTTTTTCAGCTTCGGTGCCACCATTGCTTGTCCATATTTCAGAAACTTTTCTTAGTTTATTTCCTGTATACTGCAATGGTACCTGCCATGTATTCAGTTCGTTAACGACTTTTTCCTGCAAGCGGAGTGCTTTCAGCAAAGGTTTTTCAATTCCGCTTACAGCCGCTGCCGAAGCCGTTTTTACATCATCAGGAATGGGACAGGTATAAGCTTCCTGCGAAGCAAATCCGGCAAAAGCATCCAATGCTTTTATACTGCCAGCAAATACAATTCTGGCGCGGTTTTGCTGCTCCCTCGGTCTGAAATCTTCGCGCAGGGCAGCAGGCACATTCGTGATGGTCCAGGTATAAATAGTTTTTTTGCCCTGTTTTGTAAGCGATACTTTACCGGGGATATTGAAAACTTCATAATTGAAAACAGCCCCCGATGGGATATTGAAAATAAGAGTGAGTTTCCTTACCGGCGAATTCATCCAAAGCTGCTCATTGCCCGTCATAGCCTGAGAGTATCCCTTAGCCGAAGTAAGGGTGTAATCAAGGTCAATGGTAGCGCCGCGTTCCAGGGCTGTATGGGTCACAACCATTTCACGCAGGCGGTTCCATGCAGGCACATTGGCTGCAAAACCCGGCAATAAAGCATTGTACGCATTCGCAGGAGTTGGCACCTGCTTGCCGTCGGCCATGGTAGTTACCGACCGGTTTACTTTCAGTGTCTGGAATGCAGGATCATAAACAATAAAATCCTCGCCATACAGGTTATGGAATGCAAAATATGTGTTTATCAATAGTTTATGGCTGTAATGATAGGTCCAGCTACCATCCTTGTTGAGAGTATACTCCCTGGTTTGCTCCTGGTATACAGCATCCGTTTTTTCGTCCTGCGCTAAGGCTGCAACAACGGTAAAAATGAAAAACGAAAGGAGAAATATTTTATGTTTCATGGGGTAAAAAATTTCGGATGTGTGATTTCGGATGTGTGATGTGCGATGTGCGATTTCGGATGTATGATGTGTGATTTCGGATGTGCGATTTTGCTTTAAGCTTGTATTTTTGTTTTAAACTTTCACTTTTGCCTAGCTGGGCGAAATTGAAGAGTTTATTAAGTCTCAGGTATACCTGTGAACGCTTAGCTGATTATTTTATCCTTATTATAACCGGTTCCAGGGCCAGCTGGTTCTGGAATGCAACGGCTTTACGGAATGAAGCCCAATCTTCGGGCTGATAGATGCGCTTCGGGAAGGTAGCGTTAAAAGCAAATTTCAACACATCATTCTCCCGTTTTATAATCCCATAAAACTGTGAACCGCTGCCATCACCCGATTCAGGATCCGGCATATATACCACTTCCCTGATGCCGGGCAAGGTGATTTTTTCGTTTATCTCCACGTTATGTGAGGTGCGGTCGCGGAAGGGGAATTTACGATCTTCAAGCCCGGTGTCAAAACCCAGGTGCGGCATAGCCCTTTTCATAAAGCCTGTTGCCAGAAGGGGTGTAAATATAAGTTCATCGCCGGCAACTGTTGCATACGCGGGAATACGGATCCGGAAATGCATCTGAATAGGGCCTGCCAGGTAATTGTACGGATCGTCGTAGGTGACTTTTACCAGTTGGGCAAGGGGCGAAATACGCATCACTTCTTTTTCGACATTGGCGGCCCAGTCGGCCATATATGCACGGGTAAACATTCCGCGTATGGCTGCATCGGTCTGTCCTTCGGCCATTACATCGTATTCGCCCTCGAGTGTGCCGTCGGCAGTGATGTTGGTCAAGCCGGTCATGCGGAGGTAATGATTTGAAGGGTTCGAAATGGGGGTTTCGCCCAGGTCGGCACCTTCGGGCACACCCATCAGGTAATTCTGCTGCTGCTCGGCACTCGACCATAGCTCGCGGACAAACGGAACCCAGGTCGGATCAAGCAGGTGATATTTCCCATCCTTCCGGCTTTTTACAACGGTAACACAGTGGTTAAACTGGTCGGCAGGAATATAATCGATACGCGAACCTGCCATGGTCATTGCAGGATAAGCCTCGAAACCGGCGGCCCTCAGCATGGTGATAAGCATACCGGCTTTATCTTTGCAAACGCCGCAACGGTCGGTAAAATTCATTTCGCCCCGGTGCAGGGTGTAGCCTTCGCCTTTGCCCATGCTAACGCCAAGATAACGTATTTCGTCGCCGGCCCAGTGTGTGAGAATGGTGATGGAATCCAGCTCCGTGCGGGCATTCTGTAGTAATTCATTAACTTTTTTCCTGATTTCAGCATTGGCTTCGAAGCTTTTATATTCTTCGTTTACACCGTAAAACCAGGTGCTCTTCGATTTCCAGTCGGGGCTGGTGCTCATCAGTAATTTTGGTGCTATATCCGATGCATCCACCGAGCGGGGCTCCGATTTAAAAGGAGCCATATCTTTTTTGGCAAAAGTATAAACCAGTTTGTTGCCGCTGCACCACATTTTTGATGAAACCTCGCCGTTGTATACTTCGTACTGCAAAACTTTGTTATCGGGAACGCTGATCTGGTATACCTTTAACAAAACAGGGTCGCCGCTGTAAAAAGGTACAATATCATAGAAATGGCCTTTCATAGGCGGAATATACCTTTCATCGTCGTCGCCACCGGCAAGTAAAGCATAGGTAAAGCCTTTCCGGTACAAATGAACATCAACGGCATCACCGGGCTCCAGCCTCCCGATTTCCAGCATTTTTTCGCGGGCACCCCAGTATATGGCACGTGCCGGCTGAGGATAATCGAGGACCTTCGATGTATCAATTACGGTTTGCGATCCATCTGCATGATAAATAGTTACGCCCCGTATTTCGGACCATGCCGAAAGCGGATCGTAATCGAATTTGATCACCGACAACCCTTTTGCTCCATCAGGTGTAAGCACTTTGTAAAGCCTGTGGATATAATTATGGCTCAGCCCGGTTTCCATCATTTCGACGCGTGTACTGTCGAAAACTACGACCACATTCGAACCCGGAAAACTCTTTTTATCACCGGCTTTCTTAATCAGGTTGTCGTAAGGCCCGGCAAACGTAGCTGTAATGCACAAACAAAAAAGCAGGAACAAGATGGATATTTGTTTCATAGATGGTAGGAATTACTGGTGAAATTTCGGAGATAAAGGTATTAATAAGTCCATTATTAAAAATAAAAATGGTGTTGTGTCTGTAAATATATGAATTGAAGAAATTGCCGACGTTAATAATTTATATCTTACTCTTCGTGAAAGTTTAAAAAGAGGATATTCAATTATGAGTGAGAACCTGCATAACATGATATTTGCTGATACCGATTATCTACATCATCCAACGGTAGTGGCTCGCAATTTACTAGTAAATGAAGGTATGATCGATTATAGAGAGCCATTGGTTTTTGATCAGGAATTGAAATCAACTAAAGTTAGCAAACACTATCCTAAAATCGCCATTGCACCTGATGGACGGGGATATCTAAAGATATTCCCTAACCCGGCCAGGGATTATGTGATTATGGAATATCAATTGAAAGAAGGATGTTCTAATGGTCTTATCCAGGCCTATTCAATTGATTGGAGAAATATCCTTAAAATTCCGGTTCAAAGCAGTAATTCTATGGTAATTCTTCCTGTTGGCAATTACGTTGGAAGTTTAATAATCTCGCTACAAGGTTGTACCGGGTTGATCGATAAACAGAAAATTGTTGTAAACAGATAAAAACGGATTTTCATGCTCAGGGTAGTGTTCTTTACATGGGTCATATTGCTTACAATAAATAGCATGGCTCAGACTTGGCCAAGGATATTTGGAGTTTCTGAAATGGCCTGGGGTTATGATATTATTGAAACCTACGATAAAGGATATATCGTCCTCAGCCAGGTGGATCCGGGGTGGGGTGGTACAACCAAAATGCAAGCCTGGCTGATAAAAACCGATATTAATGGCAATACACTATGGGAAAAACGGGTATATCATCCTTCATACCACAATGCCTTTAACGATGTAACAATAACCTCGGACGGTGGATGTATTATGATAGGTAGTACTACCCGTCTCGATCTTAGCGCGTTCGATATTATGTTTATGAAGTTGAATGCCTGTGGTGAAAAGGAGTGGTGTACAATACTTACAACGCCTGATATATCGGATTACGGCTTAAAAGTACAACCCGTTGTCGATGGGTACATTGGTTTGCTGAGTTATTACACGGATGATATTGAAAAACGCGTGTGGACCATCAAACTCGACAATTACGGGAACATTGTATGGCGGAAGGTGTATTTCCAGGACGACCCGGGCTACCGTAACGAACAAGCCTGCGACCTGATGGTTACACCTGATGGGGGCCTTTTGGTTACTGCCGACGGATATTACGACCCTCAGGGTGGCTGGAATGGTCGGTTACGGTCCATCCTAATAAAAACAGATTCGTTTGGTAATGAAGAATGGATAACCCGTTGGGGTGAAAATGTAAATTATAGAAGCTTCTTTCCAGCTTATCCACAAATTGATCAACAGGGACATTACTATTGTGGTTCGACTCATTATCAGATGTTACCAGTTGAAGGATATGTCCCGGCTTTTATTCATACAAAGCCCGATGGACAGGATGCAGGTTATGTGGATTTACTCACAGGTACCGAGTCAGCCATTGTTACTACCTTGCATTTTCTGTATCCCGACACCCTGATCATGGCCTGTGGCTGGAACTTTCCTTTGCACGACTACAGCCAGGGGGTGGCCAAAAGCGATACAGCCGGCAACCACATACAGGTAAAAACCCTCATTGACAGCGTTAGCAATACATTTCAGGGGTCAACCTTAACTTTTGATAATAAAATGGTGCTGGTAGGTGGTTTTTCAAAACTCAACGCCACATCGGATGTGTATCTGTTCAAAATCAACAGCAACCTGGAACTTGACAGCGCCTATACCGCCCCGCCTACTTATGACAGCCTGTGCCCGCACCCAATTGTTTCCGATACCATGGATTTGGAAGGATGCGGCATTTATACATCCCTGCCTGATCCAATCCATCAGCCGGATGTATTTAAACTCAAAGCTTTTCCAGTTCCGGCACGGGATAGGTTCACCATTCAACTACCTGAGCAATTGTTAGCTGAAAGCAGCATGGGCGGGTTAACTATAAATACGGTTTATCACCAGTGGGACAAAACTACCTTGCAGATTATAGATATCGCCGGTAGGATTGTGTTTGATAAGGCGGTATATTATAATGAAAAAGAAGTCGTAATTAATTGTTCGGCCTGGCCAGCGGGTTTTTATGCAGCAAGATTATTGTATAAAAACATGAAAGTGGGCGAGGTGAAGGTTATGGTGGTGATGTAGAGACGCGTGATCGCGCGTCTCTACATTACGCCATTTTCAGGTCCTTGAACCGTATCAGCCGGCCTGCTTTTGCATCCCATAATTTTAAATGCACATATTTAAACCCCTGCAGGAATTTAATCGGTTTGATCGAACTGAACAGTTCATTCTCCTTATGGCATTTCTCAAGCCTGTAATTAGGTATTTTCGAACTCAGGTGATGTACATGGTGAAACCCAATATTTCCCGAAAACCATTGCAATACCCGTGGAAGTTTATAATAGGAACTGCCGTGCAATGCTACTGTCTTGAAATCCCAGTCCTGCTGACCGTACCAGTGCGTGCCATCAAACTGGTGTTGCAGGTAAAAAAGGTAAACTCCTCCTATGGCTGCAAAATACATAACAGGTACCTGTATCAGCAGGTATGTTTTCCATCCAATGGTAAGGCAAAGCGTAGTAGCTAAAACAGCAATTCCTGCATTGGTGGCATATACACTTATTTTTTCCTTGCGCGAAAAGCTTTTCCGTGTAAAACGGTTTCCCAGCAGGAATAACAGCCCGGCTCCCAGTCCAAACATAATAATTGGATTGCGGAAAATCCGGTACGCCAGTTGCTTCTTTTTGGGCAGCGCCAGGTATTCGTCGACGGTAAGTGTCCATACATCGCCCGAACCGCGTTTGTCGAGGTTGCCAACAGTCTGGTGATGAATAAGGTGCGTATGATGCCAGCGGTGATAGGGTGTAAAAGCCAGCACTCCTATAATAAAGCCAACAGTTTCGCTCAGGCGCTTCGAATTGAAAAAGGATCCGTGCCCGCAGTCGTGAAAAATAATAAACAGCCTTACCAGGAATCCGGCCGAGAGCAAAATCAGTGGTAGTGTAAGCCAGTAACTGTATTGAATACTGAAAACCATCAGCACCCACAATATCAAATAAGGAACTAAGGTGTTGGCAATCTGCCACCAGCTATGCAAGCTGTCGCCGTTACGGTATGGGGCAATAATTTTTACCCAGCGTTCTTCGGTCTTTGTTTTTGATTTATCCTGTGTTAACATTTTATGGATGTGTATCTCAGCATTTTTACTTCTTTATTTTAAACAATCGGACATGGCTTTTTGTTTGTGGTTTTCATCTAAAAATAATTATTCCTTTTTAACACCCTGCAGATGACTTCTTTGGCAGGTCGGATGGTATTATACGCATGAATGTACGGTGTAAAAAACATATTTAGAGCAGGTCAAAACATGTCATCACTTTTCATACTTTTGACTCGTCAGATAAATTGATCCCACCATGAAAAAAATGATCCTTCCGTTGCTGCTGCTAATGATTTCGCTGCAGGGTTTTGCCACATTCGACAATTGGTTTACCAATAAAACCATGCGAGTGGATTATTATCATACGGGTTCCTGGGATAAAGAGTTTTATTCCATCGATCAGGTGAAATCCGAACCTGTATGGGGCGGCTCACATACCCGGCTTATCGATACACTCAATTACGGTGAGTATTACTTTAAAGCATTCGACGTACTCAGCAGTAAGTTGATATACAGCCATGGGTATTGTTCATTATTCGATGAATGGCAGTTTACAGCCGAAGCCAGGCAAACCACCCGTACTTTCAGCGAAACCGTGGTGATGCCGTTTCCTAAATACGATGTGCGGATTGAGTTCTACAGCCGAAATAATATGGGGGTTTATGATAAAATGTTTGTGTATACCGTTAAAGTAAAGGATTACTTTATCTCAACCGAACAACAAATGGTTTACCCCGTTTACGATGTGCTGGTGTCGGGCGACCCGGCTAAAAAAGTTGACATTGTGATCCTGCCCGAAGGCTATACAGCTGCCGAAATCGACCTGTTTAAATCGGATTGTGATAAGTTTGCAGCAGGCCTCTTCACATTTGAACCGTATACCCAAAACCGCGATAAATTTAATATCCGTGCTGTTCTGGCTCCTTCCCTCGAAAGTGGTACCGATATTCCGGGGGATAAAATCTATAAAAATACCATACTGAACAGTAACTTTTATACTTTCGATTCGGATAGGTACCTTATGACTACTGACAATAAAAGTGTGCGCAACCTGGCTTCAAATGCACCTTACGACCAGATCTATATCTTAGTGAACTCCTCGAAATACGGCGGCGGTGCCATTTATAATTTCTACAGCACTTCGGTTAACAGCAATGCTTCGTCGGCAAAAATATTCGTTCACGAATTTGGTCATGGCTTTGCCGCTTTAGCTGATGAATACGACGATGGCTCCACTTCCTTCAACGATATGTACCCGCTTAATCTCGAACCCTGGGAACCTAATATTACTACCCTGGTAAAATTCGACAGCAAATGGAAAGGCATGCTTGCAGCAAATACGCCTGTTCCGACTCCTCCCGAAAACAGCACGGCTATGCAGCTTGGAGTATACGAAGGTGCCGGTTATGTGGCTAAAGGTCTTTACCGCCCGACCCCCGATTGCCTGATGCGGACGTTTAGAGTAGATAAATTCTGCCCCGTTTGCTCGGCTGCCATCCAGAAAATGCTTGATGTTTATACAAAATAAGCTGCGATTCAATTCTCAGAGTATATCTTAGCATTGTTTCAGCCTGGTGAATTCTGTTCCTTTTCTAAACAGTCGGACTTGTTTTCTGTCGGCTTGCTGTTGTCGTCCAGTTATGAAATAATGATGCGTCTCTATAAAGGGGAAACCTGTTTTTTCTGATCAGATGCCTTCGCAGCAAGGCATGCGATATCGGTGTCGTAAAATATAAATACGGCTTACTTATATATATTCTAAATAGCAATAAAACTATACGTTATAAATGGGAAGTGAGTTTTAATTGACTAATTTTGCAGCCCGAAAAAGTTGAATTTTTATTTCTTTTCCGTGTTATCACAATAACAATACACTATTAAACAGGAGCGCAAATGTCCATTACAAAATTAGATCAGATGTTTGATTTGCTGAAAAGCAAACCTAAAAAACGGCTTTCAGTAGCTTTCGCGAACGACCCGCACACCATCGAAGCCGTGTATGCTGCAGTTGAAAAAGGAATAGTCGACGCAACACTTACCGGTGACGAAGCTGTTATCAAAAAAATCTGCCAGGAGCATAATATGGATGCAGGTAAATTTGAAATCCTTAATGAGCCTAATGAAGTTAAAGCCGCAACCCTGGCTGTTCAGCTTATCAACGAAGGCAAAGCCAGCCTGCTTATGAAAGGATCGCTCAGCACCGACAAATACATGCGTGCCATCCTGAATAAAACAGCCGGCATTACCAACGAAGGTGCCGTGCTCTCACATGTTACCGTTATGGAGTTCGCTTCGTACCATAAACTACTCACCATCAGCGATGTAGCCATTATTCCGCTGCCCGACCTGAAACAAAAAATTAAAATGATCGGCTACCTGGTTAATGTGGCAAAGGCCATCGGAGTCGAAAAACCTAAAGTTGCAGTAATCGCTGCTACCGAGCAGATGCTTGCAGGTATGCCTGCATGTGTTGACGGTGCCATCCTGGCTAAAATGAGCGATCGCGGCCAGATACCGGGCTGCCTTGTCGACGGACCTCTTTCGCTTGATGCTGCCATCGATATGGAATCTGTTCAGATTAAAAAAGTAACCGGGCCTGTTGCTGGGGATGCCGACTGCCTTCTTTTCCCGAACATTGAATCGGGTAATGTGTTCTTTAAAGGAGGTACCAAATTGGCAGGTGCCGAACTGGCAGCCTATGTTGCCGGTGCACGTGTACCTTGCGTACTTACCTCACGCGGCGACAGCGCTCTTACCAAAACCTATTCCATTGCACTTGCTGCTTTAATGGCATAGACGAATTAAAAGCACTGAAATCAAATACTCAAAGTTATAAGAAAATAGTTTTTGGTTAAAAGCTCATGGCAGGCATCGTTCAGTCACTGGCTTAAAGTTGAAACTCAACTGCTGATAACTGATAACTCTTAGCTTATTAACGGATAACCAACAAAAAATATGGAAGATTTCCGCATACTTGCGATAAATCCGGGTTCAACTTCAACAAAAATTGCGGTTTATCAGAATATGAACCCGATTTTTGTGAAGAACATCACGCACAACAGTGAAGAACTCGCGCAGTTTGAGCATGTGGCCGATCAGTTCCATTTCCGCAAGGAGATCATTTACAAGGAACTCGAAGAAGCCGAAATACAACTTGATAAAATTCAGGCTGTTGTTGGCCGTGGCGGTATGCTCAAGCCCATTTCTTCAGGGGTATACCTGGTGAATGATGCCATGAAATCCGATCTGCACGATCGCCCTATTAAAGAGCATGCCAGTAACCTCGGCGGACTGATAGCCGACGATATTGCCCGTGCCTTACCCAATGCCAAAGCCTATATTGCCGATCCGGTTGTAGTTGACGAAATGGATGATATTGCCCGCGTGGCTGGTCATCCGCTTTTTAAACGCATCTCTATCTTCCATGCACTCAACCAGAAAGCCATAGCCCGTCAGCATGCAAAAAGCATAATGAAACGCTACGATGAAATGAACCTTATCGTTGTTCATATGGGTGGCGGAGTGACGGTAGGAGCGCACTGTAAAGGAAGGGTTATAGATGTTAACCAGGGCCTCGATGGTGAAGGTCCTTTTTCGCCCGAACGCAGCGGTACCTTGCCAACCGGCGACCTGGTGCGCTTTTGCTTCAGCGGACAGTATACAGAAAAGGAAATCATTAAAATGGTGGTCGGTAATGGGGGAGTAGTTGCCCACCTGGGCACGAACAGCGCCTACGAAGCCGAACAGCGTGCACTCAACGGCGACGAAAAAGCGAAGTTTATTCTCGAAGCAATGGCTTACCAGGTTGCAAAAAGCATTGGGTCCATGGTGCCGGTATTGAAAGGAGATGTTGATGCCATACTGCTTACAGGAGGTGTAGCTCATAGCAAATGGATCACAAACCTTATTATCGAAAGAGTGTATCGCTTTGCACCGGTCTATATTTACCCCGGCGAGGACGAAATGCGGGCCTTAGCACTGAATGGCTTTATGGTTCTGAAAGGCGAAGTGGAAGTGAAAGAATATCAATAAGAAACCTGAATTAACAGAATAACTGACAGAGCAATTCCTTCGATGGGGTTGCTCTTTTTAGTATCTCACATTTTCGTCAAAGTGATTTTTGGGAAAATGTTCGGGTTACGTATTTGAAATAGCCATTACGTTGGCTGTCGAATACCGGCTTAATCATAATTTGATTTCGGATTGCCAGGATTATGTGAAATGTCGCGGCTCCCAATTATTGTTTTGCTAAGCCGGTCACCAGGTCCTGTATCACTTTCGGGAAATATTCGTACTCGAGGAGGTGGATTTTTGCGGCCAGCGTTTCAGCCGTATCCCTGTTATGAATAGAACAGCGTGCCTGGAAAATAATATCGCCTTCATCATAATGCTCATTCACGTAATGAACCGTAATTCCGCTTTCAGGCTCGGCAGAGGCAATTACAGCCTGATGTACTTTCATCCCGTACATACCTTTCCCTCCGTAAGCTGGTAACAGGGCAGGATGGATATTGATGATGCGTTGCTTAAAAGCATGCAATATATAATCAGGGATAAGCCATAAAAATCCAGCCAGTATAATCCAGTCAACTTCACGGCTCTTTAAATCCTCCAGTACCGATGTTGTTTTGTAAAAGGTATCTCGGTTAAACACAACCGATGGAATATCAAGAATCCGGGCCCTCTCCAGCACATAGGCATCGGCATTATTTGAATAAATAGCCTTGAGTTCAAGGATGCCGGTTCCTGCGAAATATTCAGCTATGCGTTGTGCATTACTTCCGCTTCCTGAGGCAAAAACAGCAATCCTGGGAGGTGTCATCATCTGATTTAAGCAATTTTTATACGTTATTAGAACGGTATTCTGTGAAGCCTTTACTACTAAGAATCTAACGTTGGGCTCTTCCTTGTCAGAATGTTTTATTCCTTAGTATTATCAGGTCACTCTCCTTTAATGTAGCTTTACTATGTGTTTTATATTTTTTCGAATTAGAGAATGAATCCGGAGAATTAGGTTTTTCTGATCCGATTTATCGCAGTGCAAATGTAAAAATAATAAATTCAGCCTGACCCTGCTGTTTTGGCAAGATAATATTTTGATTTGCTGGTTACACGACAACTTAAATTCAATAAAGGGTATAAATTCATTTTATGTCCTTTTTGCTTGATCAAAAAGGACCAAAAAATCAAGACTCTATAAAGTTTTAATGATTTTCTACGTCAGGTTTTTACCAC
>CAIJPI010000354.1 GCA_903822525.1 uncultured Bacteroidales bacterium
AGGCAGGCTTGCCTCATCTGATGATTGTCAAGTACAGAATAGCTTTCGTCAGAACGTTTTTCTATCAGATTGGATTGATCTGCTATCCATACAGAATTGTCTTTATCAACATAAACTGAATTTATTTTTAACTTGTTTACATTAAAGAAGGAGGCATCGTATTCTGAAAAAACGGAATATGGAATCATGTACAATCCCTCGTTGAGAGTGCCAACCCATAATATTTCCTGTTCTTTGTCGAAGAATACCGACCAGATTTCGAGATCTGTGATTCCGAAAGCAGATTTATAATTCCGGAATGTTTTTCCGTCGTATTTATATATTCCGCCTTCAAGCTGTTTAAGCGTATACGACCAGGCTGCAAACCAAAGATTTCCTGCATTATCTTCAGTATACCCGAAAACCTGCCCAAGGGTTTTGTTGTTGACAACAGTATCCTTGTTAATTATTCTTACTCCAAGTGAGCCTGCTTCGAAAACAGTGTCGCCTCTTGAAGAGATATAGCATCCGAAACTGTATTCAGGATATTTAACTCCCGAATCATTTGCCGAAATAAATTTATTCTGATCAGGAAAATACCGGATAGGGTTATTGCCGGCATAGGTGGTAATATAAATGAATTTACCGGCATCCGCAATTCCTGTAATACAATAATCAGGACGTTGTGAGGCGAGGTATTTTGGTGATCGGGAAATAGTTTTTCCCCTGATGGTGCTAATTCCTTCATTTGATCCTGCAATCAGGCAATGAAAATTCCTGGAATAACAGATTACCCGGACCCAATCGTCGACCAATCCGTCCTTTTTAGTGAATTGCTCAAAATGCTGACCATCGTATTTGAATAATCCGTTGCCAAAACTGCCAAACCAAAGGTTGCCTTTTTCATCCTCGGCTATCGACCATATTTTACTGGCAGTCATTCCATCCGAAGCTTTTAAAATTTTGAAAGTCTTTCCGTCGTATTTGCAAAGCCCGCCATCGGTTCCTATCCAGATAAGCCCTCGTGAATCTTTAAAAACACAGCGAATTCCCATGGATGGCAGCCCGTCCTTCATTGTAAAATGACGGGCAGGTATCTTTTGTGCCTGTATTTGATACGGTGCGAATAAAATCAACAGAAACAGGCAGGTTAGCCTTGCATATTTCATAATGAAGATTTTATGTTGCAGCATTTTTTTCGAAGGCAAAAAATTGTGATATTCTTTAAGAAGAAATTTTTATTTATTGGTACGTGTTAGTCGAAAAAAGGGAGATGAAAGTTTTTTTCTTCAGCTTGCATTTCAATAAATCTTTGCAGAAGTTAAGGCAGATAGAGGTATACTGAAAAGATTTTACACGAATCAAACGAGCTAAATCATTGAGACAATTAATAATCAAACAGAATATTCTATGTTTTGCCTGTTAAGGCCTTCAAAAAATCCTGGTTCCGGCGGGTTGCCACATCAAGTTTAGCTCCGTTGTCGAGCACTACCTGGTACCCTTCGGTACGATCGTATGATTTAATAAAATTCAGGTTAACCAGGTGCGATTTATGGATCCGGAAGAAAGTGTCAACAGGCAATATTTCTTCCAGGTAGCTGATAGGTTTTGATACCAGTATCTGCTCACCGTTAACCATATAGATTTTAGTATAATTCTGGTCAGCTTCGCAATACAAAATGGAATTTACTTTCTCCAGTTGATAGCCTGTAAAAGTAGGCAGGGCAACTTTCCCTTTGGTATCGGCAATAGGATTTAGCGAATTCAGGAGCTTTTCGATATGATCCTGTGAAATGCCTTTTGCTTTTTTCTTCTCAAAAAGGTTGATGGCTTCCTGCAAATCAATATAATTAACAGGCTTTAGGATATAATCCAGTGCTGCAACCTTTACTGCATCTATAGCAAAATTCTGGTATGCCGTTGCGAAAATTACCGAGAACGGGATTTGCTCGAAATAGTCGAAGAGTTTAAACCCATTTTCACCGGGCATTTCAATATCGAGGAATACCAGGTCGGGATGGTGTTTATGAATGGATAATACACCCTCTTTGACCGAGTCGACCGAATCTACTACTCTTACTTTATCTATAAAATAACGTTCAAGCATTGCCTGTAAAGTGAATCGGGCATGCTGTTCGTCATCTATAATAATTACCGATATCATTTTTGAATTCCTATTAAAATTAACCTACAAATGTAATCAGAACTCATTACAAAAAATGCATGAATGTACATGCGCTCAATTTTCCCCTTTAAGCGTAGGGTATTCATTAATGAGCGTTTTAAAACTTGTTTTTACGATACAAAGAAAAAAGTGACAGAAGTAATTTATTGCGATAGAAACAGATACATTTCCGACAAGGAATTTATTTGTTTTATTACGTTCCTTTCTATAATTTTGACCTTTAATTGAAGGGCATTGGTTTATACATTATCGAAAAACCA